>JAFAFV010000233.1 GCA_023423285.1 Bacteroidota bacterium | reverse complement strand
GCGCTGAACCACCTGCCGCCAAAGCGTAAAAAGGTTTTTGAACTCAAACATATTTACGGCTATTCCTATAAAGAAATAGCGGAATACCTCAATATATCGGTCAAAACCGTTGACAACCACCTGCTTAAAGCTACGGCACAGCTCCGCAAAGCCTTTAATTCATTGAGTACTATCGCCATCATTTTAATTACTACTGCCTAAAAAAAAATTTGCTAAGTAGGGAATCCTCTTTTGTACCACGTACTTACAGGTACAAGCGCTGGCATGACGAAAATAGAACTTCTACAAAAATTTATTGATAACCAATGCACTGCAGAAGAGGCGCAACTGGCCATGCATTATTTGCAGGAAGATCCAGCGTTGTGGGATAGCCTGCTTGACAAAACCGATTGGGACAGGATTGATGATAACAAACCGCTGCATCCGGACGTGGAAGAAAGCCTGCGAAAACACATTCTTTCAAAAACGATTCAAAGGCCGGCAGTAATATTAAAAAGAACCCTGGCCGTTGCAGCTTCAGTGGCTGCACTTATATTTTTAGCCTCTTTATTGTTTTATCAAACCACGCCTTTGCCCACTGTGCCACAGTCTGCAGCGCATCAATCAGCGCCTGATAAAAGGATAACTAATAATACGTTACAAGTACAACATATTACATTGCCCGATCATTCTGCCATTACACTTTATCCAGGCGGAAGTATTGAATATCCGGTTGATTTTGCCTCCAACAGGCGCGTGCAACTGCGCGGCAAGGCTGTGTTTGATGTGGCCCGCGACCGGCTTCATCCCTTTACGGTTTATTCAGGCAAAATTGCCACAACAGCTATTGGCACTCGCTTTTTGGTGGATCACAGGAGGGGTAACTTGCGTGTTCAACTGTACGAAGGAAAAGTGGTAGTAAAACCGGTAGATTCTACATCATCAATAAAAGATACTTATTTACTTCCCGGGCAGGAATGTTTCATAAACCACCGTACTGACCAACTTGTAGTACAACTTATACTGCCCAAAACCAAGGTGATCGCGAAAAAAGCTGATGAAAAGCCAGCGTCCGAAATAGAAACTACAGTGAATGCCGTTGCGCTGCAGTTTGAAAAAGTGCCGCTTGAAGATGTACTGGCCGCTTTGGAAAACATTTATCCAACCAGGATAGAGTTCAACCCAGCCGATATGGAAGGCGCCTATTTTACCGGCCGTTTTCAACCCGGAGATTCACCTGAGGCCATCCTAAAACTCATTACTGTAATGAATAGTTTAAAAGCAGTGGAAGCCGATGGCGTTGTAAAGATCCTAAAAGATGCAAAAGTTGAAAAGGAAGATAAACAACGGGAAATGCCAAATCTGTTTTCAGTGCCTGAAAGCTCTCGCCTGGCACACACATTTAAAAATAAAAAGCTGCCTGTAACTACTCACCATAACCAATTGCTGAATGATATTCCTTATGTGGCTCCGCCCGTTCAGGAATGTATTGTTGAACAGGAAGGCATTGTGTTTTTCAAGAATACAACATTGAAGAATATTGTAAAAACAATCAGCCGGTTGAGCGGCTATGAGATAAGCTATGATGAAAATGAACTTTCAGCAAAATACTTTACGGGGCAGGTGCCGGCAAACCGGGCTTCAATTAACATGCTAGGGATCATTTGCAGGATGAACGGGCTAAAATTGCAAAAAGAAGGTATAAAATATAAGATACAAAAATTGTAAGCAGGCTAAATAAGCATACTAAAATTAAACTTCAAAAGATGAACGAAGCAAAACACTTTTTTAAATGGGGAACATTGTTGCTGATGCTGATCTTTTCAACTGTAGTTGCAGCACAAAACACCGTTGTGACGGGAACAGTGCTTGACGAGAACACATCGCCCCTAACAGGAGTAACGGTGGTGGCGGTAAATACGGCTGATACCACCAACGTATACACAACTTTAACCGATGCTGATGGTATTTTCAGGTTTACAAGCCTGGCACCCAATAGTACCTATGATTTTAGGTTTACCTATATTGGTTACCAGCCTTATGTTACCCGCAATTTTACCATCCGGCAAGGGGAAAATAATTCTATGGCAGTACGCATGACCACCGCTGGCACCGCGGCATTGGAAGAAGTAGTGGTAGTGGGTTACGGTACGCAGCGTAAAGCCACGCTTACAGGCGCTGTAAGCCAGGTAACAGGCGATGATCTGAGAGACAGGCCGGTAACCAACATGTCTCAAATGCTACAGGGCGTGGTTCCTAACCTCAATGTAAGGATGGGTGGCGGTGCGCCCGGTACTATGGGCAGCTTAAACGTTCGTGGGGTTACATCTATTAGTGGTAACAATCCTTCAACCGGCGGGCCATTGGTACTGATTGATGGTGTGCCTGGCACACTCGACCGGTTAGCGCCTGAAGAAGTGCAGAGCATCACAGTATTGAAAGATGCGGCTTCTGCAGCAGTTTACGGTTCAAGAGGTGGGTTTGGGGTTATCCTTGTCACCACTAAAACCGGGGCAGCAGGAAAATCTGTTATACGTTATAATAATTCCTTTGGTTTTAATACGCCTAATGTGAGTACCGATTTTATGACCACCGGCTATGACTGGATGCGCCTCAACGACAGAGCTTTGGCACATGTAGGTGGTTATTCTGGCTATACCGAACAGGACATGGCCGAACTGTATGCAAGGCGCAATGATAAGACCGAACACCCTGATCGCCCGTGGGCAACCATTCAAAATCGGAATGGCCGCGACCAGTATGTGTATTATGGCAATTATGACTGGTGGAACATTATGTTTACCAAATGGCAGCCTTTTCAAAATCATAATTTAAACTTGAGCGGCGGTAATGATAAAGTGAGTTACATGATAAACGGTAATGCCAAATTTATGGATGGCATCATCAGGATGAACACAGATAAATACAGAAGCCTGGGACTGCGTTCAAAAGTGGCCGCACAAATAAAACCGTGGTTAAAAGTTTCGCAGAACCTGAACTTTTATAACATGAACTACGCATACTGGGGCCGGAACGGAGGCGCCAATGCTAATTTCGTAGCCATCAATGTGCATGCCTCTCCGGCCTACGCACCCTGGAATGAAGACGGCTCGGCATTTTACAGATCAGGGCTGAATAACTACGATATCGGTGATGGTATCTTTTCTATGCTGATTAACGGAAAAAATAAGGGCGTAGATAGAAAATATGAACTAACATCTATATCGGAAGCCGTCATCACACCTTTCAAAGATCTGGTGATTACAGCCAATTACAGTTACAATCTCTACACCGACCCAAGCTATTACCGTGAGGTGCCCACCACTTATTCATTATATCCTGGAGTGATTGAGCCTAATCCGCGATACAATATCAACAGGCTTTCTGAAGACCAGCAGTTCAACCAGGTGTATGTTATTAATGCCTTTGGCGAATACAGTAAGAAATTGGGTTTACATCATAATTTCAAACTGATGGCCGGTTTTAATCAGGAGCACCACGCGGCAAAAAGAGTATCCGCTTCACGCCTGGATATTTCATCAGAAGAATTGAATGACCTGAACCTGGGAACAGGAGATCAGACAGTTGGCGGCGGCTCCAGCGCTTTTGCCATACAAGGTTATTTCTATCGCCTGAACTATGATTATAAAGGAAAGTACTTATTGGAAACAAGTGGCCGGTATGACGGGTCATCAAGATTTCCATCCTATTCCAGATGGGGTTATTTCCCATCAGTATCGGCAGGATGGCGCGTGAGCCAGGAAGATTTCTGGGAGCCGCTTAAAGGCATCATCAGCGATTTCAAACTGCGTGGCTCGGCTGGCTCATTGGGCAACCAGGCCATTAGCGGCCCGTATCCTTACATTTCTGTAATGAACCCATTTACCATGGGTTATATTTTCGATGGCATCCGGCCCAATGCTTACCAGGTTCCGGCCCCGGTGTCGGGAGACCTTACCTGGGAGCGCGTGGTTACGTATAATGGCGGGCTTGATATAGGACTTTTCCGCAACCGTCTTCTCATCACTTATGATCAGTATGTAAGAAACACTATTGGTATTTTAAGCGGCGACGTGAAAATACCCAACGTGTTTGGCGCAGCCCAACCGCTGGTAAATGCGGCTGATGTGCGTACAAAAGGTTTTGAACTTTCTCTGGGATGGAGGGATGCCGTGCAGGTGCTGGGAAAACCCTTGCAATATAATATTGGTGGTATTTTAAGCGATAATACCGCAACCGTTACAAAGATCAACAATCCCACGCGCCTGACTTATACAATGTATGAAGGCAAGCAGATTGGAGAGATATGGGGTTATATTACTGATGGTTATTTTCAAACAGACGCTGAGGCAAGAACCTATCCTGTTGATCAACTTTGGCTGAACAGGGTTCGAAATGATAATAACATTCCACTACGTGCCGGCGATCTCCGCTGGGTGGACCTGAACGGAGATGACATTATCAATGCTGGAGCTAATACTGTTGAGGATCCGGGGGATCAAAAAGTAATTGGCAACTCGCTTCCACGCTACAATTACGGCATTACGGCGGGCGCTAACTGGTCAGGGTTAGATCTGTCCATTTTCTTTCAGGGTATGGGTAAAATGCATTGGTATCCGGGCAATAATGCCGACCGCTTCTGGGGACCTTATTCCAGGCCATATTTTTCTTTTATCCCGGCAGATTTTGAAAAAGATGTGTGGAGCCCTGAAAATCCGGATGCCTATTTTCCAACGCTGCTGGCCTACGTAGCGCTGAACGCTAATAATGAATTAAGGGCTACTAATAATAAATACCTGCAGGACCTGGCGTACCTGAGGTTGAAGAATGTAACTCTGGGTTATAAAGTGCCCGAACTGTTTACAAAACGAATCGGTATTCAAAACGTGCGGTTATTTGTGAGTGGTGAAAACCTGGTAACCTGGACAAAACTCAGGTCTAAATACATAGACCCCGAACAGGCAATGGCCAATATTGACGGACGCGTATATCCGTTTAGTAAAACCTACTCATTTGGAATTGATATTACATTTTAAAATTAGTAAACCGAAAAATAGCATGAAAAAGCATTTCTTAATATACAGTTTACTGCTGGTGATTGTAAGCATGTCTTGCAACAAGAATGTGCTGGACCAGTTTCCCAGCGCGCAAATATCACCTCAAACATTTTTCAAAACAGAGAATGACCTCATTGCATATACCAATTCTTTTTACCTGAACCTGCCTTCGGCTGCAGAAATTTATGGTGAGGATTTTGACAACATAGTTAAGTCATCTGTTAGTGCCGAAATAAGTGGAAACCGTACCGTGCCTACTACGGATGGAACCCGGTGGAACTGGGCGCCACTGCGCAATATCAATTTCTTTTTGAATAATGAAAACGTGTTGAATTATCCAAATGCAGAAGTGCGCAACCGCTATATCGGACTGGCAAAATTCTTCAGAGCGTATTTTTATTTTGAAAAAGTAAAATATTTTGGTGATGTTCCCTGGTACAGCGTAGTGATTGAAACGAATGACGTTGAAAATCTGATGAAACCAAGAGACCCCAGAACGCTGGTGATGGATTCTGTGCTTGCAGACCTGGATTTTGCCATTGCCCATCTTGGTACTACAAAAAGCGTGGAACGAGTAACCAGGTGGACCGCTTTGGCGCTGAAGTCGAGAGTAGGTTTGTATGAGGGCACCTGGCGCAAATATCATACAGAATTTAACATACCAGAAGCAGATAAGTTTTTGAATGCAAGTGTAACTGCTTCTGATGAACTGATGCGCTCCGGAACTTATGGCATTTACACAGCCACAAACGGCCCCAGCGGCAAACCCTATCAGGATCTTTTTGCACACATGACGCTTGATCCTGTTGCTATAGAAGTGATCTTAGGACGTCGCTTCAGCGCGGAGTTAGGTTTAAGGCACAACCTGCAATTTTATATTACTGCCAGAACACAGGGAAAACCCGGACTTGAAAAGAAACTGGTGAACAGTTACCTGATGGCTGATGGTACGCGGTTTACAGACAGATCGGGATATGATACCATGCAATATTTTACCGAAATACAAAACAGAGACCCGCGGCTCGGGCAAACCATAAGGTTCCCTGGTTACAGGCGTATTGGAGCTACAGCTACTTCATCAGTTGATTTTGAAGCAACCATGACCGGTTACCAACCCATAAAATGGATGAACACCACTAACATGGATGGTAGTTCACAATCTTACCAGGACTTGCTCATTTTTAGATATGGTGAGGTATTGCTGAATTTTGCTGAAGCCAAAGCAGAACTGGGTACATTGACACAGGAAGACATTGACCGGTCTATAAAATTATTACGCGACCGCGTAGGGATGCCTAACCTGAATATGGCTCAAGCGAATGCAAATCCCGATCCTTATCAGGCAAGTCTCTATAAAAATGTGAGCGGCGCCAATAAAGGTGTGATCCTTGAGATCAGAAGAGAACGTCGAATAGAACTGGTGATGGAAAATGGCAACCGCTGGGATGATTTGATGCGCTGGAAAGAAGGGCATTTGCTGGCCACGCCATTTAAAGGCATGTACTTTCCAGGAACGGGTTTTTATGATCTTGACAGGAATGGGGTAGCAGAAATTGAAATTTATGCAGGCGATAAACCTCCGGCTACAGGGCCTTACCAGCTACCCGTTAGTGAATTAGATGAAGGAACAAGAGGCAATATTCTTACCAACAGAAATATAAATAAAATGTTCAGGGAGGACAGGGATTACCTGTTTCCACTGCCCATTGAGGACCTGACGCTAAACCCTAATTTGACCCAAAACCCGGGATGGGGGCAATAGATATGATTTTATCATGAGTTAAAAAATAACTATATGAACAGAAGATTTGCTATAAAAAATTTATTACCCACAGCATTATTTTGTTTGCTGATGACAATAGCGTGCAACAAGCCACCCTATATGCCCGATGGCCCTGCCACGTGGTACGAACCGGTACGAAATAATGATGGTACTTATGGCGGCAATAATGATGGTCAGCCATTACTTACTAAGCTTCGTATCATGACGTATAATATCCACATTCTAAACCCGCCTTCAAAACCGGGTGAAACAGATATCCAGGCCACAGCCAATGCAATTCGCAGAGGCAATCCGGATATTGTGTTTTTACAGGAAGTAGATCAAAATACCACAAGAAATGGCTACAATGGAGACCAGGCAAAAGATCTTGCACAAATCCTGGAAATGAATTATACATTCTTCTCGGCAAAGGCACAAAACAGGGGTTTTTATGGTGTAGCCATCTTAAGTAAGTACCCGATTAATAACGCGCAAAAGCACCTGCTCACCAAAGAAAACGATGCTACAGAACAACGCGTGATGGGTACTGCTATCATTGACCTTCCGGGTATTGATTCTATAATGGCAGCCGTTTCGCACTTGCAGCACAACAGTGCCAACAACAGGTTGCAGCAGGTAAATGATATAGCGGCAATTTTAGGAGCAGTGCCACACCGCGTGGTATTTGGTGCTGACCTTAATGAGTTTGAAACCACAACTAACTTCTTCAATGTGTTTGATGGTGTACTGACACGAACCTGTATTGGCGGCAATTGCCCAAGAACTTTTTCGGCTCAAAACCCGCAATCTACAATTGATTACCTGGCGTACAAACCTTCAACAGCGTTTAGCGTGAATGCTCACAGCACCCTGCCTGAGTTTTATGCTTCTGACCATTTGCCGGTATTAGCTGAATTAACTATTAACAGATAAACTGATCAATATGACAACGAATCTTTTCAAAATATCAGCCTCATTATTTTTATTGTTTTTATTTGTAATGAGCGGGTGTAAACCCAACGACTGGGTGGAAAGCCGCGGCAGCGGCCCCACAATGTCCATTGCCAAAGAATTTGAAAAAATTGAAGGCATTAATGTTGGCGACAAGGTATCTATTCCAATCAACATCAAATCTCCCTCAGGTATAAAACGGTTTTCTTATTACTTCGTTACTCAAACAGCCAACGGCACTGTTTCGGGCACACCTGTACACCTCGATCGTACTGACTATCCAACCGAACTGAACCAGAACCTGGAGTTCACCGTAGTGCCTTCCATTGTAGAGATCGTGCTGGTATCGTTTGATAAGGATAATAACAGTTCAGAACTTCATATTAATATGTCCGACATCAGGGCTTTGCCGGTACTCACTTTCAGAGATAATATCAAATATCAGGAAACAGTTTTTCGAGACAGGCATTTTCATGTAAGAGGTACCGTTACGTCTCAGCACGACCTGGAAAGCGTTACTTACAAAACCATTGTCAATAATGTGGTGGGCAGCGACCAGGGATCTGTACCCATCACCAATAAAAGAAATCTTCCTTTTGATATTGATATTATTGTGCCTGAGGGATTGAATGCCGTAATTGTTACAGCAAAAAATATTTATAACGGTATTGTTGTAGATACTTTTAAAGTAGGTGGTGTGGCTGAAGACGCGGTTAATATTACATTAGCAGGCGGCATAACTTCAATCCCCAATGTTTATATAGATTCAGCCAACAGAATTACCGGTGAGATCATTTCAGGTTCTGATATCAGAAGTGTTACCTATGCTTTAAAAGTAAACGGTGTATATG
>JAFAFV010000211.1 GCA_023423285.1 Bacteroidota bacterium | reverse complement strand
TGAAGGCTTTGTAAACTGGGATGAGCGTGTAGTCAATCAAACTTCGCAGGCTTTAAAAACCGCGTTGGATTCTTTTAGCGTGGAAGAACTGAAAACTGATGCTACAATTTACGAAACTGCCTTGTTTCCGTTGGATAACGCCAAAAACAATACTGCTATTATCGTTTCTGCTACTGACTGGAATGAGCGCCGGCGCGCGTTGCAAGATCTTTCAGACAACCTGCGTAACCTTCTTCTTACAGTAAAATACGACCAGGCTATTGTTTACTGGCAGGAGTGCCCCATGGCTTTTGGCGATGGTGTGGCGGGCTATTGGCTCAGCAATAAGGAGGAAGTGGTGAATCCCTATTTGGGAACAAAAGACCCTAAATATGGCGATACGATGTTGAACTGTGGCGAAACCAAAATGAAAATAGATTTTACCGTAGCTGACAGTACGGCAAAGATTTAACGTCTTCGTAGCTCAGTTGGTAGAGCAGCTGACTCTTAATCAGCGGGCCCAGGGTTCGAGTCCCTGCGAGGACACTTAAAGAGTTGCATTTTTGCAGCTCTTTTTTATGCCAACCGATTTAAATTAATTGTCATATGACAAGAGGCAAACGATGCGGGTAAAATATTTTCGTTTTAACTTTTAAACGTCTTTCAATGAAAAACAAATTGCTTACTATTCTTTGCCTCTTATGCGGGCTGTTGTTTGTGAATGCAGGACTGAATAAATTTTTTAATTACATGCCAGTGCCTGATGATCTTCCTGAAGTGGTGGTAAAAATGAATACGGCTATGATGGAAATAGGCTGGCTGCTTCCTTTGGTGGGCGCTGTAGAAATTATCGGCGGATTACTTTTCTGCATTCCACGTTTCCGTGCGCTGGGGGCTATTGTTCTTTTTCCGGTAATGACCGGCATTTTATTAACACACATTACTGTGGCTCCCGAAGGACTGCCCATGGCACTCATCATATTTGCTATCCTACTTTGGGCAATAGGAAACAGCTGGAAAAAATATATGTGCCTCATCAATAAAACTACTTAAAGGCTACCGCCGGCGTTATTAGATGGCCCGCGAAACCATTAGACATTTAAAGCTTAAAACACGCACCTTGGTAGAAGTTTTTAAAACCAATATTCATTCTCGCAGAATGGCAGGCAAAGTTAAAAAATGCCTTAAAGAAGCCTTTCCGAACCATAATATTAACTTTGACCTTAATGATTGTGACAGGATTTTAAGAATTGAATCAGACTCGCTGGATTGTAAAAAAATTATCGAAATCGTTAAAAGCAACAATGTGTTCATTGCTCTATTAGAAGACTGATTTTTGAGACAGGTATTCAACCATATTATCAACATTTTGTGGACAGTAATAGCATTTTTACCTGTGATGAAATACTGGTATGATAACGGCATTGACACCTGGTTCAATATCATCGCTTCGGTGTGTGTTGCAACAGCTTTTTTCCCTAAAAAGTTTTATAATCTTTTTCAGTTAAGCAAAAACAGAGGCTTGTATGAAAAGCTGGGCGTAAAAAGAGTAAGACAAATTGTTCAAAATGGGGATATCGCTAAAAGAATCCCTGATAAAACTGGCGATGCCATTGTTAATGATATAGCCGGAGCAAGAAAATATTTGCTCACCATCGAAATGTACAGTAGGTTTCACTGGGTATGCCTTTGGTTTTTTCTTTTCTCAGCAATTCATGCTGTTTTTACAAATGAAATAGTTACAGCACTGCTGATATGCCTGGCAAATATTTTATATAATGGCACAGCCATTTTGCTTCAGCAATACAACAAGCTGCGAATTGAGAAACTGCTTAGAAGCCTTTAAATTATGGAGCAATAAATTCATGCAGATCGTTAGGCAGGAACTCTGTATTTTATTTTTTTTCAAAAAGTATCATCGCTTTTTGAACCTTGCACGATTTTGCTGATGTATGCGAACTACCCGTATTGTATCGCTCAGGCCTTTTAGTAAAGGCATGCTGCTTGTTGATTTGAATGTTTTTTCTCCTGTAGTGATGAATAATTCAAATCCTTTATTGATTTTAATTGAAGATACTTCCGTGGCTGGAATTCCCTCGCGCGCCAAATCGGCAGCAAGGTATGTTCCCTGTGTTAATAAAACCGACCTCCCTATGTAATTGGCTTCATTAAATAATGTCACGCCATCAGTTTTCATATTATAGACTAACGCAGCAACTTTATCAGCATAGCGGCCTCCAAATGCGCGCTGGCTCAGATTGTCAAAATGAGCGTCATTTTTAGCTTCGTTTATAGATGTAAGGCCATCCGAACTCACCCATTCTGAGTTTGGTATATATGATCTGATATCCCTAATCACGGGATTTATATTGAGACCTCGGTTGTTCCATTTCCCTACTTCACCCGCTATGAAAGGTAAATCAGGATCACCTAGATCATTTCTTAAATTTGTAACCAAAGTCTGAAGCCGCCTGGCATACATGGCACTTCTTTCAACGGCATTATCGGCTTCGCCCTGATGCCATAATATTCCTTTGATCTTTGACCCGGCCGGAGCAGCTGATAATGCAGCTTTCGCCCTTGCAACAGCTTCTTCGTAAAGATCAAAATCATTATCCCCGGTATATTCTTTTTGCCACCACTCTATTCTTGTGGCACCTCTCGCATTGCTAACAATACCTATTTCCCGCTTCGTGTATGCAGCTAGCTTTCTCCCAAAATTATAAGCAGGGCCAAAAAGCACAACTGGCCTTCTCTTTACGGTGGAATATCGGTTCATCCCATTTTCGGGAAGGTTACGGGCTGGTTCCCACTGATCTTTCTCATTAAAAAGATAGACATTTTTTAAGGTGACCGTGTCCAGGCTTTCAATCGGTGCCACACCCTGCATATTTGACTGGCCAATCAGCAAAAAAATATCCAATCCTTTTCCTTCGTTATTTCCCGGGTGAGCAGGCTGGTAAATGCGGGAACAGCTAACATTTAGTAGTACTACAATGCAAAGAGATACTAAAACACAACCATTTTTTGTCATACATTTTACTTTTCTATGAAAATACTATAATACGTCGGGGAACTTTAGTGTTCTCGATTATTACACGTTGGAAAATTTAATTGTTTCGCTGAATGTATAAAAAATTCGGTCGCAAGCGCTCGGATGTTCCATTGTCATCAATTTTAGGTGTAATCAGTTTGTCGCCGATGACTGTAGAAACGCTCCCGCCACCGTCAAGATTAAAAGCGAACTTTACTTTCAAGTCTTTTAAAATACGCATCATTTCTTTTGCCGTCATTCCATCGCCATTAATTCCCCTTCCTCCGCAGCTCAAAATTAAAATATCCAGATTGCCAAATTGTGCAATAACCTGGCGCGGATGTTTATCAAATGAATTATTACGCACCCTTAGGATATCTTCTGATACCGGTTCATAATTTTCTATAAGAGGTAAAAAGCCTGTTAATGCATTCTGAGCGCCGTCTTTTAAAATATCAGCCGCTTTTACTTTAGGCGCATAAGCAACCAGTTCGTTATGGTTTTTTATGCCAAGTGTATAAGATGTTGTAGCTAGTTCCTGGATGATTTTTCCATCTATTATTTGAATACCTGAAGGCTGACGGGTATTGGGTGGCAGATTTCTTATACCCATAGAAGCATTAATTGCTACCGCAGTGTTCTTTCTTATAGCAAAAGCACGAACTGTTTCCCCTTCCTGTTTATTAGCAAAATCAGTCATCAGTTCTATTATTTTCCCGTTTTTATCTTTATGTTTAATTATAGTGAGGTAATATGTAGTGTTTGACTCTTTATCATACTCCTTGAGAACGGTAATATACTCGTTGATGTCAGTCGATTTCTGACCTTTATCAGGGGTAATTTTAGAACTACAACTGAATATTAAAAAACAGCCCAGGAGCATGAAGATATTTTTTATTCTAATCATCATATTGTTGTAGTTGTTTGTTTTAAATTTTCCAGCCGATCTGGAATCTGCCTTTTATTTACTTACTTTTCGCAAGCTGCACAAAGAAATCACCCGCCTGGGTATACATGTCTTTTGTCATTCTATTTATTTCATGTGGAAATGCTACCTGTAAGTTATTTTTTTTCCCATACAAGCTGTACAGGTTAGAGACTTTATCTATGGACTTCTTAATTGCTTTTATGTCCGTATAACGATCTGCGTCAGGGACGATCAGGAGGATAGGCTTTGGAGCGGCGGCGGCAATGATTTCATCAAAATCTACCGGGGCATCCTGTGGGTTATTTACAAAAGGGCCCAATCGCGGAATGAAGCCATGCAAATGTGAGTAAGTTCTAAGGCTTTCATATTGAGGGTTAGATGCTCGCCATGGAGAAAAAGCAGCAACCGTTGCTACACCAGCCACACGTGAATCTAATGCTGCGGTTATTAACGATACGCTCCCGCCGATGGTATTTCCCAATAAATATATACGGCTTTCATCCAGATAGCTCACGTCTTCCACAGCATCAATACAGGCTTGAAGGTCTCGTACCATTTTACCCATTTTTGACCACTGTGGGTTCCGTTGGTAAAATTTGGTTGCTTCTTCTATGCGGGTTCCAAAGCCAAACATATCTATTGCCATTACTGCAAACCCACGCCTGATCAGTTCTGCAAATAATTCTGCCGTACCGTTTCTGCCATCTTTATCATAGCCCTTAGAAAAACCAGTAGAGTGCGCATACTGATGTGAGTATAAGATCACAGGGAACTTTCCTTCCGGCGGAGTCTTTATTTCTCCGTCTCTGTCCGCAGGACAATAAAGTACGCCATCTATAAACTCTCCGATCGATGAATACGGGCTTAGATGAATCATTTTTGAGCCTTTAACCTGTGGCCTGGGAATGATATTGGTGATCCAATCCACTTTCGGATCATGCCACGAACCCACATGGGCAGCCCTTACCCACGGAGGTTCTTCACCCAGGAGCCATTTCAGGTTCGTTAATATATGCTGCTTTTCTTCTGCAAACGATAATATGTTTTTGTAGTTTTCTTTTAAGCGTACCGGACTGATTGTACGGGATTCTTCAATCACTTTTTGATTTTCTTTTTCCCAATTAGTATACGCATAGGGATAGTACAATTTATTATTCCATTTTTGGGGCATTTGTTTAAAATGAATATCTAAAAAATCAATGGTTTCTTCAATGTCGCGGGCAGTAACTGCGTGCTCGCCCATACGTGTTAATACGCCCACTTTATCAGCTGCATTAAAAAAATCATAAGCTTTTTTTACTGAGTAATAGTTTTGCTCATTGGCCCAGGAATTAAGCCCTCTCTCAACGATGGAGTAGTGGTACAACAATGGGCGCGGGGCAATGATAGCTCCCAATAAATTTTGATCAACCGGCAGCTTATCTTCGTGCCCAAAAAAGAACCTCAATCTTGGGTGAAACCAATGCCCCTGCAATGCGCCAACGTAATCAATTGTTTCACTGGCGTACTGCGGATCTCCAAAGCGCCAAGGAGCATCGCCTCCGGTACTTGAACTGTGAGATATAACAGCTCCTATACGTTCATCAAATGCGGCGGCCCACAGAGATTGTTTTCCATTTCTTGAATGGCCAGTTATTGCAATCTGATCAGGGTGCACCTCTTTTCTTGTCAGGAGGTAATCTACCACTCTGGATGCTCCCCATGCCCGGCGCATCAGGAGCGTAAAGTCGTAATCAGGATAAAGGAACTGATAGATATCCGTATCGTCTTTTACATCTGCTGCTGCATACACACAGCCAATATAGCCTCTTTTAACGGCTAACAAGGCCCACTCGCGATGCGTCCATTGAGTTAAATATACAGACATTTGCGTCGGTTTTTGCGGAACCATCAATTCAAGAGTCATTGTTGCCTTATAACCAGGGCCAAAGCTTAGTTTTATAAGTTGCACCCTTACCTGGCGCTCGATTTTGTCTGATAAAATTTCTGCTTTAATATCAGCGGGCGGAGGTGGCGCGTGTCCCGATATCCATTGCTGGTATTCTTTCTTAATCCATTCGCGTTTTACTTTCCACTGAGTCATATTGGTAATTGGGTAATCTTTACCATTACGGGTATAAGTCAATGGTTCGGGAAGCATAGGAATTGAGCGCATACTTGCAAAATCGGGAGGCATATTTCCAGTCCTTTTTAACCAGTCTTCCCATGTGCTGTCCTGCACAGATATTCTCCTGGTATTTTTTTGAAAACGCTGCGGAATATTGAATTTGAGGGCATCTTTAAGATACTCTCTTTGCCGTTCCGCTTTCGTCTGTGAAAAAACGGGAAGAATGCAAAAAAATATAAACAGCACGTTTAATATAAACAGTTTTTTAATAAGGCTACGATTTCTGTTCATTTTTGTTATCGGAATAGAATTCTTTTAGTTATTATATTATTTGCCTTTGACACTTTTCATTACGGGATTACAATTTCTAATTCCTTTACTGTTTGTTGTTCGGCCTTGGTTGTAACATTTGATGCAACAAAAGCCACTTTATAAGTACCAGGTTCTGAATAGCTATAAGTGAAGGTGGTTAATGCTGGGTCAATGCGAGTTTTGATACTTATTGGCCTGTCAGGGCCCAAGTCTGCGTCTTTTGTTACTACAATCGGAGGCGACATAGCCCAAACCTCCGCAGTTTCGCCTAAGTGTTGCGCCAAAATATTAGCCCGAAACCTCAACCGTGAAGTGGTACTTACAGTGCGGGCTGAGCGGCCCGGTATATCAGCATCATTAGGCCCCGCATAATACAAAGGCAATGCGGCTTCAGATTGCGAAAGAATGGTAGTGGTACCTAATATCGTTTCTTGGCTTACATTAAAGTCAAAAATATCCCACGTAGTATACGCTGAGGAAATGGTACGGGGAGGGGTAACGTATTTGAAAGCAATATACAAGGGCTTGTTTTCAACTGCCAAATCAGAAATATCAGCGCTCGTTGTGGTTCTTGAGTTAATATCTGTCGCTATTGGTATAGAAAACCTGTCTGTAATATTTGTCCAGGTTGCACTATTAATACCGTCTTCATCCATATTGCCATTAAAATCTGAAGAGGCTTGTACAGACAACTGCTCCCACTTGGGGTCAGTTCCTGCTCCTACTGAGGCCAAGTACTCAAATGACATATTCAACCCATCAGTTTTTAATATACGGCCATCTTTGTAGGCGTAGTCGTGAAGTGTTTCTCCGGAAAAAAAAGATATAACATCAGCATAGCCTTCTAACTTAAATGTGACCTTCTTCACGGGACTTCCCATGCTGTCCAGTTCGTTGGTAACATCAAAACCGGCTACGTTAAACGAAGGAGTTTCTACATCAAGGCCTTTATTACAAGCAAATAAGAAAAGCGCTACTGGATACAGCAGCAAAAGATATTTATTTTTCATATTATTCTATCTTAATTTAATACTTTATTTAAACCCATTTAACTACCAACCCGGATTCTGTACGAGTTTTCGGTTCAGGATCATTTCATGTGTGGGAATAGGAAACAACAAATGCTTATTACTGATACCACCTAATGCCGCAGCCACGTTCTTTGCCTGAATTGAAGCCGAAGAAGTTTGATAAAGGTTTGCCAATGCCTTCATAGAACTGATGTAGGTGCCCCATCTCACAAGGTCGTATTTACGTAAGCACTCAAATGCCAGTTCTCTGGAACGCTCATCCATAATGACAAGAAGAAAGGATAGCTTATCGGATATATCATCTGTCGTCAGGTCGCTAATTGCGTTAACGGAATCAACGGGAAAACCGAAGGCGCGTCGCCGAACTATATTTACAGCATTAATTGCTGAAATTGTGGGGCCACCATTGATTTCATTTTCAGCTTCTGCAAACATTAATAATACATCTGAATAACGAAGTAAAGGAAAATTTATAGGTGTATACCCTACTGATTTGGGCAGAAATACTTCATATTCTCTTCTATATTTACCTGCATACCGGCTCCAAATATCGGAGGAGCTATAATAACTTTTATTAGTTGAAGAGGCTGGAGAATAACTATACGGTGCTATCGTCCAGTCTCTGCGTAAATCACCCTGCTCATACAACTGAAAAAGCCGGCCTGATGCCCATATATTTCCATTGCTCCTTCCAATGGAATCATTGGTGGAGTAGATGCCAATATAATTTCCAACCATACCCGCCTGTCTTGGCCGGTCGGTACGGTTTCCATAAAACTCCACTTCCCATATTGATTCCCTGATATCATATTTATCTGCTGCATAATTAATAAATATTTGCTCAAAGGAAGGGTTTAAAGAATGTTCGTTAGAGTTTATTACCTGGTATGCCCATTGTCTTGCATTTTCGTATTTCGAAACATCTTTTATTGGCTCTCCTGCCCAATATAAATAAACTCGGGCAAGTATACCTGCAACAGCTGATTTATTTACCCTCCCCCCAAAGCCAACTTCACTTGCAGAAGGAACAACTTGAAAGGCCTGCTCCATATCCTTAGTGATTTTTTCATAAACTACTCTTGCAGAAGTGCGTTCTATTTCGTTATAATTTGGTGTAGTAGTTGACGAAAGTATTAAGGGTACATCACCCCAATTAGAAACTAATAAAAAGTAATAATACGATCTTAAGAATAAAGTTTCGCCCCTCACAATTTCTCTTTTTTCATCGTCCATCACTGCATCATCCAACTTTTCCAGCATCAAATTAGACAGGTTGATTCCTTCATACAACACCCTCCATAAATCAGCGATATCTGGTGTACTGGCATTATATAAAAATTGAGATGGTATATTTCGCTCGGGTCCTTTTCGGTAAAAACCGTCATCACCTTCAGTACCCATAAACGTAAAGTAGCTCGAAGAATAAAGTGGCGCTCCGTTTCGAGTATCGGATAATTTTCCATATATGCCTACTAAAGCTGTATTTACCTGGCTTTCTGTATTATAAAAATACTCGGGTGACAGAAAGTCCTCGGGTTTAGTATCCAAAAATTTTGTACAAGAACCAGCGGTAGCAAGTATATATATGGATAATATACTCTTTATTAATAATTGCTTCATGTTTATTTTCTTTTAGTCAAAAAAATCAATAAATTATAAACTTATAAAATATCGTTTTGCTTATTATAAACCTGCTTTAATTCCTAATACAATGGTTCGGGCATGGGGATAAGCAGAAAAGTCAAAACCGGGTGTAAGTACAGTATTATGCACAGATACTTCAGGGTCCATTCCTGAATATTTCGTCCATGTTAATAGGTTCTGAGCAGCTACATTAAGACTTAATGTGTTCATCTTAATTTTTCTCAAGATCGTCTTTGGGAAAGTATAAGAAAGCGAAACTGTTTTTAGCCGGAGGTAGGATCCATCTTCAATGGTGCGGGAAGACATAACCTGCGGTCCTGAACCGCCCACACGAAACATATTATTACTCTGATTCTCGGGTGTCCATCTGTCTGCCCAGCTTGCATATTGATTAAAGTGATGGACGTTGGTTATATTCCCTTCGAAGATTAGTCGGTTCGCGTTCATTAAATCGTTTCCGTACGACCACTGCATGAAAACGTTTAAATCAAAACCTTTGTAACTGAAACTGTTATTGAATCCACCAATGTGGATTGGTAAACCTCTTCCAATTACAGTTTTGTCATTCGCATCTACAACACCATCTCCGTTTATATCTTTATATTTTATATCTCCCGGTTGAATAACGCTTCTTACATCACCATTGGTTGGAACGTATTGTTTCAAAACATATACGCCCGGAGACGGCTCGTCGAAATCGCTGTATTGATAAACCCCATCCCAGATAAGTCCATAAAACATCGCTGCAGGCTTTCCTACCTCTGCTATATAAAGTGGTTCTTCCGCCATCCTTGTTACAAAAGAACTCACGCGAGATAACATATTTGGCTGGCTTTCATTCAGTGCCATTATCCTGTTTTTATTAAAGCTGATATTGAAGCTGCTTTCCCAGTTAAAATTTTTATCAGTATAATTTACGGTACTTAATGTAAATTCTAGCCCTTCATTTCGCACTTTGCCGATATTTTTAAACGCATTGCTAAACCCTGTGGTATAAGGAAGTTGTGCATTCAATAACAGATCAAACGTGGTTTTTCTATACCAGTCAAATATAAAATTCACACGCCTATTAAAAAGGCTGAGGTCATAGCCAATATCGAACTGCGATGTGCTTTCCCATTTTAATTCAGGATTACTTAGCTGGTCCATATTTAATCCGAAATAACGGGTATTATTAAATGAGTAACTTGCCAAATCATTCCATTCAACAGAAGCTAGATAAGCAAAATCACTAACACGGTTATTACCCGTTACACCGTAGCTCATTCTGAGCTTTGCATCAGAAACGAATGATATGTTTTTCATAAAATTCTCATCAGCCATACGCCATGCAAACGCTGCCGAAGGAAAGTAACCCCAACGATGCCCCGGGGCAAATTTGGAAGAGCCGTCAGCCCGCATTGTAGCAGTTAACAGATATTTGGACTTAAAATTATAGTTTATCCGCGTGAAAAAAGATTGCAGCGTGTTTTTGCTTGCGCCAATGTAATTCTCCAAAGGTAAGCCCTGGGAAAGCCCATAGATGCCTAGTTCTTCATTGGGTACCTGAATTGCCGAGAACCCATCTAAAGTTCGTCGGATACTTTGGTGTGTCATGCCTCCGAGTACTTCCAAACGGTGTGAGCGGTTAAACCTTTTATTATAAGTTAATGTGTTTTCGTTCAGCCATTCGAAAGTCTCATTGTCTCTGATAAAGCCATTTACACCATTAATATTATTTGGTCTTAATGGTGTGCCTCTAACCGTTTTGCTATTGTAGAATGCATTATTACGCATCATTACGCTATTTAGTCCTCCAGTTATCTTAAATACTAAATTTTTAGTAAGATTGTAGGTGGCATAAGCATTTGCAGTAAAGTTATTTGTCTTTCTTTCACGTAAGGTTTCTTTCGCTGAAACAAGTGGATTGATTCTAAAGTCTGAGTTTGCATCATCAACGTCTTCATCCACTATATCTTCAAGCAAATCATCCAACAAAAAATCATCATTTCCTTCTTTACCAGTTACAGGTCTGTAACCCCATACCGAATACAGCAAGTATCCGCTTATAGTTGTAGATGAAGTTGCAGAAGTACGACCTAATATCTGTCCATAAGCATTTTGATTACTATAATTTGCGTTCAATCCGACGGTCAATTTGTTATTTATGATTTGGTCAATAGAAAATCTTCCCTGATAGCGTTTGTAGCCTGTATTAATAATGATTGCATTTTGATCATATATAGATCCTGAAATTGAATATTTCGTTTCTTTTGTACCCCCTCTCAAGGATAGATTATGAATTTGCGTAAGGCCTGTTTGGAATAACTCATCTTGCCAATTGATTCCCTTAATATTTTTGTAAGATTCTAGAGTTTTTCCTGTCGGATCATACGATGGCGAAGAAGGGTCCAAATCAGCGGGTGCATACCTGGCATAGCCGCTTTCTCCATATCTCTCTATTTGGTATTTAACAAATTCATAAGAGCTTAGCATATCCATTTTTTTAGAAGTCATTTGGGGACCTACTGATGAACTAATAGTGATGATCGGTTTGCCTATTTTACCTTTTTTAGTTTCAATAACAATTACCCCGTTAGCTGCACGAGAGCCATAAATTGCTGTAGCGGATGCATCTTTCAATACACTGATTGACTCAATGTCATTCGGATTAATACTAGCTGTCTCAGGATTTTCCATCGGAAACCCATCCACTATATATAATGGTGAATTATTTTGTGTTAAGGAGTTTGTTCCCCGAATTATAATATTCATCCCTTCGCCTGGCTGCCCATCTTCGGCGGAAGACGCCTGCACGCCTGCAATTCTACCTGCTAATGCCTGGTCGAAAGATGCTACAGGAGCTTTATTAAGTTCTTCTACATTTACCTCTGCAACAGAGCCTGTAACATCTTGTCGTCTTACACTGCCATAAGCTATTACAACTACACCATCATCAGCTTTCACATCACTTACCAAACGTATCTCAAGGTTCGTTCTGTTTCCAACTTTGATCTCTTGTAAACCGTAACCTATATGCGTAACAATTAAAACAGACGCACTACTTCTGATATTAATAGAGAAAATGCCGTTTGTATTAGTAGTCGTTCCGTTGTTTGTACCTTTTTCAATAATACTCACTCCAGAAAGAGGGTTTCCTGAATTATCAGTTACGCGTCCTGTAACAGGAATTGCGTTAGGGATCACGCCTGCGTTTCCGAAAACGATTACAAGACCATTACCGAGTTCTTTAAAAGAAAGTCCTGTGCCGGTAAGTAACCGATTCATTACGTAATCAATTGTGGCATCTTTTACGTACAAATCTAATTTGTGTTTACTATTGGACACTCTTTCATCATAAACAAAGCGGTAATCAGTCTTAGTTTCGATATGCTTCAAGATTGCTTCAATGGCTGTATTTTTAATATCAAGATTTATTTTTTGTTGTGAGAAGCCCTTCACTGCAAAACATTGAACCGATGAAAATAATATTATAAAAATTATAAGTTTCATCATAATTAAAACATTAATTAAGGGAATACCTGCCAAGTCTCTGGTCAAGCTATCAGTTTTTTTCATAATTTTGGAATTGATTAAATATGGATAGAATTTGCTTCTCGTCAGAAGTTAGTCTGTCTATTTTTCGGCGGGAAATGCCTAGTATCATTTTCCGCCTCTTAATATTATTCAAGTTCTATATTTCATGCATATGGATTGGTATTAAATTGTTATTTAATAATTGTTATTGTATCTCTTACAATTTGATAATCAAATTCTGCAACTAATTTTAGTGCTTCCAATATTTCTGATATACTCTTGTTTTCAAATACTCCGCTTAACCTCTTTTCTTTTAACTTTTTTTCAGTTATTATAATTTTATATCCATACCATTCTTCCAATGTGCGGACAATGTCTTGCAGAGCATCGTTATTAAAAATAATTTTATTTTTTATCCACAATGTCTCCCTTGTGCTTGAGTCAGCGGGGTCTTGTATAACTTTTGTAAGTATTATTTCAGGCTCTTTTAAGTCATCATCTGTTACCTGTTTTTTGATAGAATCAAAATTCTTTACAACAATTTTTTCATTAGGTTTTAGTAATATGACCCGGCCAGTTTGTGCTTTCAGGTGCATCTCAATTGATCCACTAAGTAAAATGGCCTGTGTATTACTCTCTTCAGGGTAAGCGCGTACATTGAATGCGGTACCGAGAACTTTAATGTCAATAGTTTTAGTACGTACGATGAAAGGGCGTTTTTTATCATGCGCAACATCGAAAAATGCTTCACCGCTTAGTTCTACAACACGGGTTGATTGATCAAATAACCTATCATAAATAAGTTTTGTATCACTATTGATCCATACTTTGGTTCCGTCTGGTAATGTCAGGGTTGACTTAACTCCTTTTTTGGTGGATTTTACGCTTGTAAAGTCTTTCTTAGAAGTTTCTTTTCCGTTATTCCACAAGTAATTTCCGGCTACGATTAAAACAATCGCAGCTGCAGCAATACTTATTGTGCGGCGGATCCAGCTAAGGTTCCCACGAATCTTTTTGTCCCGCATTTTAGGGTGACCGATTCTTTTTAATAACCTTTCGATAGAAGAATCTACGTCCCCCGATTTAACGCTTTCCCCGAAGTCCAATGGAGTATCCAGAATAGTATTGATTTGACCCGTAATTTCTGCGTTCTCATTTTGACTGAGTATACGCGTCAATTCAAGCTGTTCTGACATAGTTAAATTGCCAGACTTTTTCTTTAAAAGCAATTCTAGTAGCTTTGCTTTGTCCATAGTACCTCCCTACTATAATAGACACAAAGCTTTTCTAAAACCCTTAAGAGGTGAGTTTTTATTGGATATTTTTTTTGGAATTATAGTAAATATGGTATTCAGGCAGGGTATATTGTAGGATATCGGAGATTTTATTTAACGCGATTGATAACTGCGTTTCTACCGTTTTTATTGAGATTTCAAGCAATTGCGCAACTTCACTATGTTTAAGCCTCTCTTCCTTTACAAGGCGAAAAATAAGTTTGCACCTAGGAGGTAAAGAATTTATCGCAAAACCAATTTTCATTAAATTTTCATTACCAATTTTTAAGCTCTCGGCGTTTGCATAGGTGATCAGGAAATCATCGCCCAATTCTTCAAACTGTATTTTTTTTTGCCTGCTAACGAAATTTAATGATTCATGCTTGACGGAAACATAGAGATAGTGGGATATATTCTTAATGGTTAACAGGACTTTTCTATTTTGCCATAGTCGTACAAAAACATTTTCAACTGATTGCTCAGAAAAATGCCTGTCTTTTATAATTGAATGGGCAAATGACACCAGGCCTGGGAAAAAATATCTATACAAATCTGAAAATGCGGCGGTGTCATCCTGTTCACCAATCGCTTTTAGTAGTCGTATTGTCTCTTGCTGTTCCATTAATGTAAAATACAAATTTATGCGAAACTGTTACTGAATATTGTTTTAATGGATTACCTTAAGGTTAACGATTTGGCACCTTCTTGTAAAATGTCTTTTAATCGTTTACCGTTTAAACAATCAAATAAGCACCACGTCCAATGTTGGGATTAGTAGGCTATTTTGGTTGAAATAATATAGTAAATGAATTTAAGCGAGTGCCGCGCCAGAGGTTTAAAAGCTTACACCAATACAGACTTTGAAAGCACAACCTATGAGCAATCTGGTTGTAATATTACCAAACAATACTCTTTTCCTTTTCTGATTTTGCAGGAAGTTTTTTTTAATACAATGAGTTCATCAACATCGGGCAAAAGGCTAGTAAAATTAATTGCCTTTCCAAACATACCGTCAAGATTTATACAAACACCTGATAGCCCCAAATGTTAAAATCATCAATGTCATTAGTTTTGGCACAGGCTTTGGCATAAACACTCCAACAAAATTTTTTTATGATGAGAAAAGTAATTTTTGGAGTGGCTTTTTTATTTGCGGCAGGTTTCGCAAATGCCCAAAACGTTAGTTACAAGAATACATTAAAGGTAGGCGCCATCGCAGGCCCTTCAGTGCCAAAAGGTAATGCCGGCGCGGGTGCCGGTGTTGACATCGCGTATCAAAATCTGATAACACCACATTTTGGTTTGGGTGTAGCAACCGGTTATCAGCACTACTTTGGTAAAGAAGCATCGATCAATAACACAACCGTTCAAAATAATGATTTTGGTGTAGTTCCTGTTGCCGCGCTGTTTAGATATTACCCCAGTGCAGAAGGTGTTTATGTGGGAACTGACGTTGGTTATGGAGTATTGGTTGGCGATGAATCTGTAACAACTCACAGTAATGTAAATGCCAGTCGTCCCGGAGGCGGTTTGTACCTCAAGCCTGAGATAGGATACCACAACAGAAACTGGAACATTTTTGCACATTATACCAAAACATTTACAGGCGCCAATGCAGGTAAAGTTGGTAACCAGAAATTTAATGCAGGCATGATTGGTGTTGGTTTAGCTTACAACATAGGATTAGGAAGATAAACAATTGTTATAGCAACCGTGCATTTGCACGAAGAGAGGCTGTCCTTAAACTGACGGCCTTATTTTTTTGAATTTTTCTTTCTCAAATCAAAATTGTGAAACACTAAAAACTGTGCATGATGGTTCATGCTGTAGGTATCAGTAGTAGCAGCTTTCGACATTTGATTTAAGTATGCTAATTGAAATGTGATGTTTTTTATTACGCAACCTGCACCAGCTGAAACCCGGTTTTGATCAAGTCTGAAACCGTTTTTTACTTCATGTCCGAGGTTATATGCAACTTCGTCTGAGATCAATCCATAATATTTTTGTTTGGCTTCTTTTCTCTTCGTGAAATTGTATTTTGCTTGAAAAAGATATCGTGTACGATAATTAAAATTAAATTCATTTAGTAAGTGATCATCTACGATCACCTGCCTGAAGCGGGCTTCATATCTTAAGCGATGAAAAAAATTAAAGTGACTGAATCTGTGTGATGCCGTTGTTTGTCCCCAGGCGCGATGTTCTGGCCTGAAAGTTTTAGTGCCTGAAGCAGGGTAGATCCAAAGGTGCGCGTATCCCAGCGTGGTTACTATGTTGGCTTTATTGTTCAAATGATACGAAAGGCCGGTACGCACAATACCAAAACCATTACTTACCCAGTGTGCATCATTCCATAAACTAAAATGATTACTAACTCTTGCCTGTGTAATGTATCCCAGCCAAACCCGTTCACTTTTGGTAGCGATGTTTTGACTATAAGCAGCATTTGTAATAAAAAGTAATAAGAAAAGCAAAAAAGAAGTCAGCCTTTTCATAATATCAACCAAATTTTTGGCAAAGGTATTTCGGCTTGTTTTACTATAAACTGTTATTTCTCATGTTTCTGATAAAATCGGTTATTTTTGAAAAAACTAAATTGTCAATTATGAATATCCGAAAACTATCTTTATACATCTGCCTTATAGCGGGTGTTACGTTTGCATCATGTGAAAGTACCAGTCAACTTAATTCAAAAGAAAAATCAGGCGGATGGATCCAATTATTCAACGGAAAAAATTTTGATGGCTGGCGTCAGGTAAATGGTACTGCTATGCCTGCCAACTGGGTAATTGAAGACGGCGCCATGAAAGTGTTTACGGGAGAAGGGAAAAAACCCGGGCAGGGTGCTAATGGTGATATAATTTTTGCCAGCAAACAGTTTAGAAATTTTGAATTGTCAATTGACTGGAAGGCTGATAAGATGGCCAATTCCGGTATTTTTTATAATGTGCGCGAAGTGCCTGGTAAACCTATCTATTACGCTTCACCCGAAATACAGATACTCGATAATGAGCACGCTACAGATAACAAAATAGCTTCTCACCTGGCTGGCTCTTTATACGATATGCTGCCAGCTGATCCTAAAACAGTAAAGCCTGCCGGGCAGTGGAACAATATTGTAGTGCGTGTAAAAGACGGTCATGTAACACATGTACAAAACGGAACAGAGGTAGTGCGCTATACGCTGTGGACGCCAGAATGGGATCAAATGGTGCAGAGCAGCAAATTCAAAAATGATTTTTTTGGATTTAAAGATGGCGTTCCGAAAGAAGGTTACATTGGCTTGCAGGATCATGGGTATGCTGTGTGGTTCAAAAATATTAAAATAAGAGAACTGTAAATTTTGTTGACGCGTAATCAAAACTTTTTAATTCTTATGAGGTACAGCGTTGTATTCAGTTTCATCATCACGCTGGCTGTGC
Source organism: Bacteroidota bacterium (assembly GCA_023423285.1). Taxonomy (GTDB): domain Bacteria; phylum Bacteroidota; class Bacteroidia; order Chitinophagales; family Chitinophagaceae; genus Niabella. Next base: position 18,696 of record JAFAFV010000211.1, on the reverse strand, counting down.
AGCAGGCATTTGCACAAAAGCTGCCCGAGGTGGATAAAGAAGCGATGAAAGCCAATACCAGAGAATTGTCAACAGACTTTTACATGGGCCGTAAACCGTTTACTTTTGGCGAGGAAAGGGCTTTGAAGTTCATTAAAGAAAAATTTAGAAGTGCAGGTTTAAGACCAGGAAACGGCCGGTCATTTTTTCAACCAGTACCATTAATGGAAACCAATATTTCAGAGGTTTCGCCACTAATTGTAAAATCCGGCAGCAAAACTGTTTCATTAACGCACATGAAGGATTTTGTATTGCTGGCCGAAACAGCAACGCCGGAAATCATACTAAACGACGATGTTATTTTTGCCGGGTATGGCGTGGTAGCGCCAGAATATAACTGGAACGATTATGCTGGTCTGGATGTAAAAGGAAAGGTTGTGCTGGTAATGGTCAATGATCCCGGTTACGGAGTAGACACCACAATTTTCAAAGGAAAAAATATGACCTATTATGGTCGCTGGACTTACAAATTTGAAGAAGCTGCCAGGCAGGGTGCCAAAGCCTGTTTTGTAATCCACAATACGGCAGCGGCCTCTTATGGTTTTAATGTGGTGCAAAACAGCAACAATGGGTCTGATCTTTATTTAGATGAAAGAAACAATCCGCAGCCGCACACGCTAATAAACGGCTGGTTATCTGCCGATGCCGCCAAACAAATTTTAAACCTTTCTGGTAAAGACACTTCATTGCTTGTAAGCGCCAATACTGCAGGCTTTAAAGCTGTTGATCTTAAGTTGAAAGTTTCAATAAATGGTAGGGTTACTACACATTATAGTACCTCGCAAAATGTAATGGGCATGATCAAAGGCCGCAAGCGGCCGAACGAATACATCATTTATACATCACACTGGGACCACTTGGGCATTGGTGCACCTGATGAAACAGGCGACTCTATTTACAATGGCGCGCACGATAATGCAACCGGCATTGCCGGCCTGATAGAACTGGCCAAATTGTTCAAAAGCAAAAAACGCCCGGAACGCTCGGTGATCTTCCTGGCTGTAACGGCTGAAGAGCAGGGCTTGCTGGGTTCAAAATATTATGCGGAAAACCCAGTGTACCCGTTAAAGCAAACGGTGGCAGTGATCAATATGGATGCGCTGAATGTGTATGACAGAACCCGCGACATTCGCATTGGCGGGCTGGGCCAGAATGAACTGGAAGATTATGCTATTGAAGCTGCACAGCTGCAGGAAAGGACATTAAAAACAGACGGTTATGATACGGGCGGCGGCTATTTCAGATCAGACCATTTTAGTTTTGTAAAGAAAGGTGTGCCCGCATTATCAGCAGGCAGCGGAAGTGACTACGGTGATACCAATGATGCAGAAATTGGTAAAAAGTATGCTGACTTAGGCAGAAGATACCACAGCGTAAAAGACGAGTTTAATCCTGCATGGACTTTCGAGGGGGCGGCTGCAGACTTGCAATTGTATTTTTTAGTAGGCAGTAAACTCGCTAATGAAACTTCATGGCCTAAGTGGAAAGAAGGTTCTGAATTTAAAGCATTAAGGGAACAAAATTGAATAAGCTTTTATCGAAAAGCTTATTCAAAGAAAAATTTTTGAATAAAGAACCAGGCAAAAACAAGTGATACGACCAGTTTGATGCCTGTGCTGAACAAAAATCCTACAAAAGATCCCCATGCGGCTTTGAGGGCGCGGTTAACATTGGTTGCATCATGCAACAGTTCACCAATAAAAGCACCGGCAAACGGACCAATAATAATGCCCCAGGGGCCAATAAAAATTCCTGCAAAAATGCCGATGGTGGCGCCCCACTCGCCCTTTCTACTGCCGCCAAATTTTTTGGCACCCAACGCCGGCACAATATAATCCAGCGCGATAGTGGCTAACATCACAATTCCCGTAATCACAAGAAAGGGAGTAGTAAAAGTTCCGTATCCTGAAAAGTGCAGCAACAGCAAACTAAGCCACACCAATACTGTACCTGGAAGCCCTGGCAGCACACTGCCGATAACTCCAACGATCAGCATTAAAAAACCAAACAACAAAAGCGCTATTTCCATGTAGCAAAATTAATAAGTTGTTTAGCAGATAGCCGCTATAAATATTATCTTTAGTCTTCATGACACACATCTTGTTTACCGGACATATGATTGATGCCCCAAACCGACCTGTGGCAAGATTTCCCGCTTATAAAGAAGAGGTAGCTCAAAAAGCCATTTTTAACTGGTTAAAGGCCTGTCAAAAAGAGTATCGCTATCTAAAAGGAATTTCCAGTGCTGCATCAGGGGGAGATATACTTTTTTTGGAAGCATGCATCAGGCTGAATATTGCTGCAGAGATTTATCTTGCAGCACCCGTTGAGGAGTTTAAAAAGGCGTCCGTTTCTTTTGCCGGCACCGACTGGACAAAAAGGTTTGATAAGCTGATCAGTACTACACCCTATCATATTTTAAACAGTAATCAAAAGAGTAAAGAAAACATTTGGGAACAAACCAACGACATGATGCTGCAAAAAGCATTAGCTTCCGGTAATTTTATTTTGCTTGCCTTGTGGGATACGAATAAAGGCGATGGCAGAGGTGGTACGGCCTGTATGGTGGAGAAAGCAAAAAAAGCAGGTGGAAAAATTGATGTCATTAACATCACTGCGCTATAAGAATTAAAACGACTCGCCGAATGCTACGTAAAATCCACTGCTATTATTGCTTCCCCTGGCATAATCAATGCGCAGGTTGGTCTTATCTTTCTTATCAACCATAAACCGCAAACCTGCGCCATAGTTGTATTTCATGGTTTCTGTTCCAAAGGAGTTTTGTTTAGAGTAAAGGCTTGATGCGCCGCCAAAAGCAGCCAGTCCAAATCGCCAGATCACCGGCATTCTAAATTCTGTTTGCAGTGTGCTTAAATGATGATCGCGGTACCTTCCGTATAAAAAGCCGCGTACAAATTTATCTCCCCCCAGGAAAGCATAATCGTAAAAGGGTATGTTACCAAAGTTCAGGTCATTAACAAAGCGGGTGGCAAGCGTGTATTTGTCTTTCCATGTTTTGTAATAACGAACATCTGCCAATAATTCCGTATAATTTTCTTTAGAAAAATTATAGACGGCATTCAGGTTTGCATATACACCGTGCTGTGGGGTCAACAGGTTGTTACGCGTGTCTTTCAGTAATGAAAAGCCTGCGCCAAATGTTGCGCCATCAACAAGTTCGGGGTAGCTAATGTTGGCATCAGTGTTTTCAACATTTCTATAATTTGAATACTTAATACCGGGTCCTGTAAATATATGCGGCCTGATCTTTTTCAGAACATGCGCATCAGCAATAAACCGGTTGCTGTTGTAGATTGCTTTATTTTCATCCGGTGTGTTGACGCCTACGCCATAATATTGGTCAGGATACTTTGAATAGTGTAGTAAACCTCTTGTAAAATATTTTTCATTCTTAAAAAAATAGTTCCATCCGGTTTCAATAATAAGTTGTTTGTTCCAGGTATAACTTACTTCAAATTTAGCATTGGAAGTTCTGGTAGTTGTGTCGGGGTAAAGGTCAAAAGTAAACAGCGTTACTGCGCCAATGTATGTTCTCGTTTCAGGAGTATACCCAAAGGTGGGCACCGGAAGTATTTTAATTTTTTTTTGTTTTAAAGTATCCTGAGCAAGGCCTTTAAAGGATAAGGATGCAGCAAGGATAAACAGGCAAATTTGCTTCATGCAGTGGTTTAAAAATTTTTGCAATGATATTAAAATATTCAATGCTCACTGCTCACTAAGCCGCAAGTTCTGATAAAATAAATTTTGGTAATTTTTTAATCTCCGCTTAGTATTTTATTAACATCTGTTTTCGTCTATTTGTAGAGGTTACATTTAGCAAGCCCTATTTTTTTACCTTAAATACACAATTATGAAAATAATAAACACATTACCTTTAACAGCGTTACTATTTGCAGTGTTATTAACTGCCTGTACGCAAACTAAACGAGATAGTAGTAACGAGCCTGGTATTTCAGTAACAGATACTTTAGGCCTGGCTGAGTTTCAGCGCTGGAAGATGGAAAGCGAGATTCGGGAGCGCATTCGTATTGAAAATGAAATGGCCGCTGTTGCTGCACCGGCACGCTCGTACACACCAGCTAAAAGCTCATCGTCCAGATCTTATGCTACCAGTTCCAGGCGTTCAAGTACTACGCGCTCCAGCTCAGGTAACCGTAATTATTCCTCAAATGGTGGATATGCCACAACAAGCAGGCAACAACAACCGGCACGTAAAAAATGGAGCCATACTGCAAAAGGTGCCGTGGTAGGAGGGGCATCAGGAGCCATCATTGGCGCGGTAGCCAATAAGAAAAACCGCCTGGGTGGTGGTGTGGTTGGCGCAGTGGTGGGTGCTGCTACAGGAGCGGGCATTGGAGCCATTGTGGATAAAAGAGAGCGCCAGCGTAATTATTATTACTAATTTGATATAGTTAAAATCATTTAAGCCATCCCAATTATCAGGGGTGGCTTTTTAGCATGCAGATCAGCATTCATTATCGCATCGGTATAACAAAAGTCCCGCCAATTGGCAGGACTATATGTTTTAAATTTAAGATTCTAGATTTTATAAATGTATCGCCTCTCCGTATGCAACTTCAATGGCATCTTTAATACTTTCGCTGATGGTAGGGTGGGGGTGTATGCTGTTCAGCACTTCATGGTGCGTGGTTTCCAGTTTGCGGGCTACAACGGTTTCTGCAATCATTTCTGTTACGTTGTAACCGATCATGTGCGTGCCCAGCCATTCGCCATATTTGGCATCAAAGATCACTTTTACAAAACCTTCGGTATGGCCTGCCGCGCTGGCTTTGCCGCTAGCGCTCAACGGAAACTTGCCCACTTTTATTTCATAACCGGCATCCTTCGCGGCCTGTTCGGTATAGCCCACGCTCGCTACTTCGGGTGAGGAGTAAGTACAGCCCGGCACATTATTGTAATCAATTGGTTCCGGTTGCTGTTTGTATTTACCTTCTTTATTCGCGATGGCCTCCACGCAAATAATGGCTTCTTTACTGGCCACGTGCGCCAGTGATTGGCCTGGTACACAATCGCCTATGGCATATACGGTATCTACATTGGTTTTATAAAATTTATCAACGAGGATCTTTCCTTTTTCAATTTTTACACCCAGGGTTTCAAGACCAATATTTTCTATGTTTGCAGTTACGCCCACGGCGCTCAGTAAGACATCTGCTTCCAGGGTTTTTTCACCATTGCCGGTTTTTACTGTGGCTTTTACGCCTTGCCCGCTGGTATCTACAGCCGTTACTTCGCTGCTGGTCATAATGTCAATACCTTGTTTTTTGAGATTTTTTTCCAGTTCTTTAGAAATGTCTTCATCTTCTACAGGCACAATGCGCGGCATAAATTCTACCACAGTTACCTTAGATCCCAGGCTGTTATAAAAATAACCAAACTCAATTCCGATGGCGCCACTGCCTACCACAATAATGCTTTTGGGTTGCTGTGGCAGTGTCATTGCCTCGCGGTATCCAATAATTTTTTTACCATCAAGTTTCATGGCAGGTAACTCGCGGCTGCGTGCGCCGGTGGCTATAATAATATGCTTTGCTTCCACTTCCTGCGCTTTGCCATCCTTATCCTTTACGGTCACTTTACCTTTGGCTTTCAGCGATCCGTGACCCATGATCACATCAATTTTATTTTTACGCATTAAAAACTGAACGCCTTTGCTCATTTTATCAGCCACGCCGCGGCTGCGCTTTATGATGGCCTCAAAGTTTGCACTTCCCTGAGCTTCAATACCATAATCTTTGGCATGTTTAATATCGTTTAGCACTTGCGCGCTTTTTAATAATGCTTTGGTTGGTATGCAACCCCAGTTGAGGCAAATGCCGCCCAAACTCTCTTTTTCAATAATTGCAGTTTTCAGGCCCAGTTGAGAAGCCCTGATTGCTGCTACATAACCGCCAGGGCCGCTGCCCACAACAACAACATCATATGCCATAAAATATTTTTTAATTTAATTGATTGATAGTTAGGTTGCGAATTTAAGGAAAAGTTTCAGGTTTTGGGATGCCTTGTGGCAGGCCTCTACCGCGGGTATAAACAGGCCTTTGTACAATAAAAATATTATTGGTTTATATTTGTACTTCACATACAAAAAATCCCTACCTTTGCACTCCAAAATTTATTTTTATGGCAAGAGTATGTCAGGTTACAGGTAAAACCCCAATTGGAGGACACAAAGTGTCTCACTCCAATATTAAGACAAAGCGCCGTTTTTTGCCTAATTTGCAAAAAAAGAAATTTTACTTGGCCGAGGAAGATAAATGGATCACTTTAAAGCTGTCTACAGATGCGATCCGTACGATCAATAAGAACGGTTTGTATGCAGTGGTAAAAGAAATGCGCGCGAGAGGCGAAAAAATCTGATTACGTTTAAAATTAGTATACAATGGCTAAAAAAGCTAAAGGAAACAGGGTTCAGGTAATAATGGAGTGCACAGAGCACAAAGAAAGCGGTATGCCGGGTACCAGCCGCTACATTACCGTAAAAAATAAAAAGAACAATCCTGAAAGATTAGAGTTGAAAAAATTCAACCCTATTTTGAAGAAAGTTACCTTACACAAAGAGATTAAGTAATTGAATAATTAAGTTGACAGATTGACGAGTTCATAAAGAAACCTTTTCAACATCAACATTTCAACTTTTAAACTAAGAAAATGGCAAAAGCAGCTTCTAAAAACTCGAAAATTAAGGATGCTAAAGCAGCAGCAGAGTCTAAAAACTGGACAAAAGTGATTCGCCCTGTACGAAATCCTAAAACAGGAGCTTATACTTTTAAAGAGCATATTGTTTATAAAGACAAAGTAAAAGACTTTTTAGCTCAGAAATAATATTCAGAGCAGATGAGATATTAAAAGCTATTCGTACATTGCGAATGGCTTTTGTTGTTTCAGGAATGTTTTCAAACCTTTTGTGCATCAATCCATTAATATTGACAGGCAGGACAATCCCTGGCTAATACCTTCAATTTATCTATACAATACATGAGTTTATTTAAAAAGCTATTTGGCAGAAAAGAAAAAGAATCTCTCGACCAGGGATTGCAAAAAACCAAAGAGGGGTTTATGTCAAAAATATCCAAAGTTATTGCCGGTAAAAGCACTGTAGATGATGAAGTGCTGGATAACCTGGAAGTTGCTCTGGTGAGCGCCGATGTAGGCGTGGATACTACCGTGCGCATCATTAACCGCATTGAAGAGCGAGTGGCCAAAGATAAGTATTTAGGAACCGGGGAGCTGAACAGAATTTTAAAAGAAGAAATTGAAAACATTCTGGTAGATGCGCCCAGTGCCGTAAGCTATACATTTGAAAGCGAGATGCCTGCAAAGCCCTACATTATATTAGTGGTAGGTGTAAATGGAGTGGGGAAAACCACCACCATTGGCAAGCTGGCCTACAATTTTAAAAAAGCCGGTAAAAGTGTGCTGTTAGGCGCTGCCGACACTTTTCGTGCAGCGGCTGTTGACCAGTTAACCATTTGGAGCGAGCGCGTGGGTGTGCCTATTGTAAAACAGCCTATGGGCAGCGATCCTGCAGCCGTAGCTTTTGATACTGCTCAGAGCGCCATGAGCCGCCAGAGCGATGTCGTGTTAATTGACACCGCTGGCCGTCTGCACAACAAGGCTCACCTAATGGATGAACTGAATAAGATTAAAAGAGTAGTACAAAAATTTGTGCCTTTTGCTCCGCATGAGGTATTGCTGGTTTTAGATGGTTCTACCGGGCAAAACGCGCTGGAGCAGGCTAAACATTTTACTGCAGCTACTGACGTTACTGCTATGGCGGTTACGAAATTGGATGGCACAGCAAAAGGAGGTGTGGTGCTGGCAATTGCCGACCAATTTAAAATCCCTGTGAAGTTTATTGGCGTGGGTGAAAAAATGGAAGACCTGCTGGTGTTTGATAAACATGAGTTCGTGGATAGCTTGTTTAGTGTGAAAGAAGAAAGTTAATGAAAAAGAAACTATTGATTTTAGTTTTGTTTGTTTTTAGTTTACCGGCTGGTTTTCATGTACATCATTCAATTGAAGCAGATCATATGGTTTAAATGTGTTAACCATATTTGAAGGTTGTGTTTATTTGGAAAAGAAAATCGCCCCGATCTCATAATCTTGTTATTTAAACTTGACTATTCATCTCATGGCAATTTTGCTTAGCTTTAAGCAAATTCAATCCGCGTTATGGCTGTCATATTACAGAAGTTTTGGGCCTTTGCCTTTTGTTTGCTTGTTATTTCTGGCTGCACTCCCAAAACACAAAATGTTCCACCAAAGTCTGACAATTTTGCAAAAGGCGCTGACATAAGCTGGTTGCCTCAAATGGAAGCTACTGGCTATAAATTCTATGCCGATAACGGCCAGCAGGAAGATTGCTTTAAAATTTTAAAAGATCACGGCATCAATTCTATAAGGCTCAGAACCTGGGTCAATCCATCAGACCATAAAATAAACGGGCATTGCAGCGCACCCGAAACCGTGGCTATGGCATTACGTGCCAGGCAGCATGGCATGAAGGTGATGATCAATTTTCATTACAGTGATTCATGGGCCGACCCCGGCAAACAGCACAAACCTGCCGCCTGGGTAGGACTGGGTTTTGAAGACCTTAAAAAAGCTTTACACGATTATACGCTTGATGTGATGAAGCAGCTAAAAAATGCAAACGTTTCACCAGAATGGGTGCAGATTGGCAACGAAATTCCCGGCGGATTGCTATTGCCGGAAGGCAGCACTGACAACTGGCCGCAACTGGCGCAATTGCTCAATGCCGGGTATGATGCGGTGAAAACTGTAAGTCCTGCATCAAAAGTTGTGTTGCATGTAGACCAGGGTAATAACAATCAGCGCTTTCGCTGGTGGTTTGATAGTGCCACAAAACACAATGTTCGCTTTGATGTGATCGGTATGTCATATTACCCCTGGTGGCTGGAAGGCAAACCCGATTATACACTTTCCATAAACGATCTTGGAAACAATTTGAATGATATGGCGGCACGCTATGAAAAAGAAGTGATGATAGTTGAAACAGGCGGGGAAGACGTTCGATCTGAAAACACTTACAACATGTTGGTGGCTGTTATGAAAAAAGTTAAAGCGGTACCGGGGAATAAAGGGCTGGGCGTAATGTATTGGGAGCCGCAGGGCGCCCGTAGCTGGAGCCAATATCCGCTTAGCGCCTGGGGCGATGATGGAAAGCCTACCAAAGCTATGGATGCGTTTCTTGTCGAATGAGTTTTTGTTTGTTTAGGTATCGCAGGTACAGTTTTTTAATCCAGTATCTTTTGCTCAGGCTTCGAACATATTTTTTATTCAGGCGGTAATGGCCTTTTTCAAACCGAAGGTGATCTTTAAGCGTGTAAAAAGTACGGTAGCTGAATTTAGTCAAAGGGTTGCCGGCAATGTCTTTAAGGCGATAGCCGTATTTTTCATTACCAGTAATGCTGCCCCCTTCTAATAATTGCACGAGTATTTTTTTCTGTAAAGAAGTCATTCAAAGCCGTTAATCAAAGCAAATTAAATATTTATTTCTATATTAGTTTGAAACAACAGTTTATGGAACAGCAAACCTTAGGAATTGGTACAAGATTACAACACACATTACACGGCCCGGGGGTAATAGTAGGTATAAAGTATGCCACGTATTTAATCTCATTCATTCACGAAGGCGTTAAAGAAATTGATAAAAAAGACCCAAAGCTGGATGATATTATTCCTGAAAATGTAACTGTCGAAATTGAGACTACATCAGAGGTAGAAAAATCCTTATTAAAAATATTAAGGCTTTGGGGTGGCCTTACTGAAACCATACCACTTGGCGACAGGTGGAAAGGCGGAACCCTGATTTTGCAACCAGCTGATCATTCATTAAAACCCAAGGAAATTCCTGTTGAAGATTTCTTTCATAAAATTGTAATGCTGCGCGACAGGATTCGTGTGCTGGAACAAAATATTAACAGCAGTAAAAACCTGTCTGATGAAGAAAAGGTAAACATTCAGCAATACATTACCCGCTGCTACGGCACACTTACCACCTTTAATGTTTTATTTAAAAATAAAGAACACTGGTTTGTGGGAGAGAAGACCAAAGGTTAATGTTTATCATGTTCCGGCCATACCAGTTCCTGCGTTTTATAGCCTATACTTTCAGCAAGTGTCAGGTATTGTTGTTTGATCTCTTCAGGAACGGTTTGTTCTCTTGATAGTATCCAAAGGTATTTCAACGATTCTCCTGCTACAAGGGCGTACCGATAATCATCGTCTATCGCAATTACATTATACCCCGAGTAGAATGGCCCGAAGAAAGAAACTTTCAACATGGCCACATCTTGTGGGCCAGCAAATTTAGCTTTGCCGATTGCTTCTTTCCACTTATTCTCTTTGTAATTGAAACCACGGTTCACTACTTTAATGGTGCCATCATCGTTCAGCGAATATTCGGCCGTTGTATTGTTCAGGTTTTTTTCGAACCTGAAATCTAGCCTGGCAATTTCATACCATTTGCCTAAGTATCGGCTTTTGTCAAACCCGGTTATGGCCGCTGCACCATCAGGAATGGATTTGCGATTACTGTAAAACATATAACCTGTGGCAGCCAGTGCAGCCACGCCTAATGTAATAAACAGAGTGCGGTTTTTATTTATCAATGTTTAAAGTGTTAGTTACAAAGATAGTGCTAATGGAAAACGGAAAATAAAAAACAGGAACCTGAAAAGGCTCCTGCATACTTAGCAATTAGTAGTGTAATGCCTATTATGGGGCGGGTTGTAATACGTTATCAATCACATGTACAATTCCATTAGAAGCAGGCACAGATGCAATAATATTGGCGCCGTTTACCGTGGGCTTGCCATCAACCATTTTAATAGTTGCGTTTTTGCCATCAACCATTCCCAACGTTTGTCCATCCTGCAACTGAGCCGCCTGTAACACGCCTACATATACGTGGTGTTGAAGAATATCAGTCAATGCATCTTTGTTTTCGGGTTTTAAAAGGCCGTCCACTGTTCCCTTTGGCAGTTTTTCAAATGCAGCGTTGGTGGGTGCAAATACCGTAAATGGTCCCGCGTTACTCAGCGCGTTTACCAACCCGGCTGTTTTTACAGCTTCTACAAGTGTGCTATGGTCTTTACTGCTGATGGCAACCTGTACCACATTGGGCTGCGATGTGCTGTCAATAACGCCGGCCTGTGTGTGAGTTTCTAATGCATCGCCGCTAGAAGATGCGGGTGTTTCATCAGGGCCGGAATTGCAGGCAAGTAATACAGCGGCACCCAATAAGGATAATAATATTTTTTTCATAATTCGTTTGATTTATATGCAAGTTAAATCTCCATACTGTGAAAATATTATGCTTACAATCATACAATAAATATGATTCTGATCACATTTCCTGCACAGCTGAAACAGATTTATTCCCTGAAAATTGAGATACTAACAATACTATTACACCAAGTAAAATGGTAGCCGCCACGGCCAGTAATATTTCATTTACATAAGGTATGGCCGTATAAGAAAATGCTGCAACACCTTGAACTAATAATACAAACTCATTTAAAAATACACCAACAGTAATGATGGCAAGCCCGGCAGTGGTAATTTTATTGTACAGCATAAATCCTCTTGCATAACTGTAAGCCAGCAGGTATAAAGAAAAAACCGCCAGTAAAATCAGGTGCAGATAGGCAATTACAATAGGCCTGAAACCATAGGCCAGTTTGCTTATAGCAGGCACAGTTGAACCAAGTTGCAGCAATAATTTTATGCTAAAAGCAAAAGCGGATAATAGCAGAATAAATCCACCAATGCGGTTAATAATTTGTTTTAATTGATTGAAGAGGGAAAACATTTGTTTTACAAAAATACCCCAGCCGATCACCTGGGCAATAGCAGCTGAAACAGTAAAAACATACAGCCATACTGGTAGATTTGCCCATAATATAGACAGCAAGTAAGCCGGAATGCAGGCCCAGAAAAATAACTGGAATACCGTGGTGCTGATCTTTACATGTGGCAGTAATTGGTGCAGCCAGGCAATCAGCAGGCCCATAGATGCAAAGGTGAACCAACCGTTGTACTGAAAGTGGAGGAAGAAATACAGCGCCCCCAGGTAGTGGTTTTGATCTACTGATCTGTTGTACATCATATACGCCAGGTAAAATGTACCAAGCGATGAAATAACGCTAAACAACAACGATGCCCTGATCCAGTTTTTTGAAGGGTGCGGGGCCATTTTATTCAGGTCAATAAAACAGGCTGCACAAAAAATATAGTTAACAATGATAGATAGCGTTGAAAACGTAATAGACACCACGCCATAACCCTGCGCTGTAAATGAGAACAACATGCCGTAGCAAACAATCAGGTTGCCGATGAGTACAAACTTATAAAGTGGGCGAATACCATCGTTAAGATGTTTTTGTAAAAAATGTATGATTAAAATATAAAGCGTTTGTGTGATCCAGCCTGTAAAAGCAAAATGCGAGTGTGCATGCAATAAATTTTTTTGATGAAGGGCTGGTAGCGAAAAAGGAATTTTATACCTCATTAGTACACCTAAAATAGCCACAACTAAAAAACTTATGATTGAAATACGAATCCAATGCCTGATTGATAACGCCATATTAGTAGTATAATTTCTTATCAATAATTGAAACAAGGTTTCTTGTTTTCATTTTTTGAAGTGTTCTTATCACAGTTTCAACACGAAGGCCTGTAAAATTAGCTATTTCCTGCCTTGTACAATCTACAAGCGCTGTTTCTCCGTTCTTAGAATATTTTTTCTTGTATTGGTATAAAAAGTTTTTAATGCGTTCTTCAGGAGAGCTGCTCACCAGCTCCCGCGCAAGAAGAGATTTATCGTAAATGCGCTCTGACAACAGTTTCAAGAATTTTTTTTGTAAAGCAGGATGCTCGTCAAGCAGTTGCAAAAATCGTTCCTTTAGCATCCGCATAATCACGCAGTCTACTACGGTAATCGCGCTCGAAGGATAGTTTTCTTCAATAAAAATGGGTGGTTCAGCAAAGCTTTCCCCGTCTGCAAACACGCCCTGTGTCAGTTCTTTGGTTTCTTTAGATGAATTGAACATTTTTACCTTACCGCTCACGATTTGGTAATAATATCTTGGCGAATCGCCTTCCAAAAAAATGATCTCATTTTTCCGGTATTTTTTTGATACTGCTCCCCATGCAGTCAGTAGGTTGATATCTATTTGCATGTTGCTATTTTAAAAAAACGCTTTTAGCTGTTATAAATCCTGCAAGCTCTGTAAGTTTTGTTTGTTGCAGCAATCTTTTCACATCAGCTCTTGCTGCTGCAAACTGATCGTGTACCGGGCAGGGATGCTCGTTGCGGCATTGCTTTAGGCCAAGTACACAATAATCAAGCGTATCGTTACCATCAACCACTCTTACAATATCGGCCAGTGTTGTGCCTGATTGCTCTTTAGTTAAATAAAATCCTCCACCAGGCCCTGTTAAACTCTTCAGCATATCTGCCCTTACAAGCTTTTGCAATACTTTGGCAATCGTATGAAGATTTTCACTGGTTACTTCCGCCAGCTCTCTTACATTCACACACAGTTTATCAGTGGCAGCAATATGTGAAATAGATTTTATGGCAATCTGGCAGGACTGGCTTAAAAGCATAAGTTTTTAGCAAAGATAGCTATTTCAGTATTCGAATACTTAAATTATGCGGCCACTTTTTGATTTGTTTTCAGGCCCGAAAATTGAAGTTATTAGGTGCTACCATTTTAAAAATTAAAATTATGGCAGAAGCTGTTTCAATCAACCCCGCTACAGAAGAAGTCCTTCAAAAATATCAACGCATCACCAGCCATCAGGCAGAAGAACTTATTGCTAAAACAAATGAACGCTTTGCCGAATGGAAACATTTGTCTTTTGCTCAAAGAGCTGCATTTATGCATGAAGCCGCGCAAATACTGGAAAAAGATAAGCAGGCTTATGCCACACTTATTACAAATGAAATGGGAAAAACGTATGCGGCGGCCGTTGCCGAAATTGAGAAATGCGCGCTTGTATGTCGCTATTTTGCCGATAATGCTGAACAATTTTTGAAGCCGCAAAACGTAGCAACAGAAGCTTATGATAGTTTTATAACGTTTGAACCGTTAGGAGCAATATTGGCCATTATGCCATGGAACTTTCCGTTTTACCAGGCCATACGCTTTGCAGCACCTGCGCTCATGGCGGGCAATACGGCGGTATTAAAACATGCTTCCAATGTTCAGGGTTGTGCAGGTGCCATGCAAGCATTGTTTGCTAAAGCAGGATTTCCTGAATATGTTTTTACAAATCTCAACATCAGCAGCAATGATATGGAAGTTCTGATCAGCAATAAAAATATAGCCGCAGTTACACTCACGGGCAGCGCCGCCGCCGGAAAAGCTGTAGCTGCCACAGCAGGTAAGTATTTAAAAAAATGCGTGCTGGAACTGGGCGGCAGCGATGCATATATTGTAACCAGCAGCGTTGACTTAGACAAGGCTGTAAAACTATGTGTGAAAGCAAGGCTTCAAAACAACGGGCAAACCTGCATTGCGGCTAAAAGATTTATTGTAGAAGAAGAAATTTATAATACATTTTTAGAGAAGTTTACCTACGCCATGCAGCAGGCAAAAATGGGGGACCCTTTTGATGAAGCATCTTTTTACGGCCCCATGGCCCGTGAAGATTTGCGCAACGAATTACATCAGCAGGTACAAAAAAGTATTGGCCAGGGCGCTGTATTAACAACCGGAGGTTTTATTCCGCAAATGCAGGGCGTTTATTACCCTGCCACGGTTCTGGCAGATGTAAGGCCACGCATGGTAGCATTTAATGAAGAACTTTTTGGCCCCGTAGCAGCGGTTATAAAAGCAAAAAACATAGAAGATGCCATCGCTCTGGCGAATGATTCTGAATTTGGGTTGGGTGCTGCGCTATTAACGGGAGATATAAACGGGGCAGGTAAAATTGCATCGCACCAAATTGAAGCAGGAAATGTATTTGTAAATGCCATCGTCGCCAGCGATCCGCGCTTGCCTTTTGGAGGTATTAAAAGCAGCGGCTTTGGCAGAGAACTTTCGGCATACGGCATTAGAGAATTTGTGAACATTAAAACCGTTTGGATTGAACAAGAAATAAAAATATAACCGCGCAGCAATACATACAATGCTTAAAAGGATGCCATCTAACGGACGGCATCCTTTCCTTTTTTTTCTTTACTTTGCAGGCTATGGCAGAACCGATCATAGATATGAGGAATGCAAGTATATTCCAGGGTACGAATCTTATATTAGAAGATGTGAACCTGACCGTTGCCGCGGGAGAATTTGTATACCTGGTTGGCAGAACAGGGACGGGTAAATC
Organism: Bacteroidota bacterium; assembly: GCA_023423285.1. Lineage (GTDB taxonomy): Bacteria > Bacteroidota > Bacteroidia > Chitinophagales > Chitinophagaceae > Niabella. The sequence continues at coordinate 3,255 of JAFAFV010000211.1, read as the reverse complement.
AAGCCTTTTAAAAACGCTTTACGGAGAACTGCCTTTAAAAGTCGGCAGCGCCACTGTTGCCGGATTTGAATTAAAAAACTTGCACTGGAAGCAGGTGCCTTATTTAAGGCGAAAGCTGGGTGTAGTGTTTCAGGATTTTAGATTGCTAACCGACAGGAATGTGGCCGCTAACTTAAAATTTGTTTTAAAAGCCACTGGCTGGAAGGATGAAAAACTGATGAAAGAAAAAACGGAAGAAGTTCTGGAACAGGTGGGGCTTAAAGGCCAGGGTTATAAAATGCCGTTTGAAATGAGCGGGGGTGAGCAACAGCGTGTGGATATAGCCAGGGCATTGCTCAACAGCCCCAAGCTTATACTGGCAGATGAGCCAACGGGTAATTTAGATCCTGAGACGACTGATGAGATCATGCGCTTATTTTTACGTATAGCACAAAATACTGATGCAGCCATTGTAATGGCATCTCATGATTATATAGTTGTAAGAAAATATACAGCAAGGCTTATTAAAACTGAAGGAGGCCGTGTGATAGATAATGCTACCATAGCAGATCTGTAAACTGCCGAAGGTTTACATCGTTATCATACTTTTCGTGCAGCAATTCCTTTCGTAAGATGATCTCTTCCTCATTAAAAGGTTGATAGTATAATTGCGATATAATGCTGGCAATAGCGTTAGCATTTTTGCCCACATGGCACGCGGGATCAAGCCCGGTTCCTTCCACCATTGCAGGGTTTACTACACAGTGCCTGCCTTTGTAAAGTGCGTGTAATAACTTTAGCCTGGCGCCTGTGGTGTTTTTAGTTAAGAAAGGCAGCACATTAATATGCGCCTTCTGTATCAGGTCGTCAAGCTCCTGATCGCTTGGATTGATTACAATGCAGGTATGCTGGCAAAGACCTGCAGCTTTTTTTAACCTGCGCGAAGGGTTCTTGCCCGCAATTACAAAGGGTACTCTTACTTTATTAAACACATTGCAAAGCAGCCATAACGCGGCTTTTTCATTATCAGGTTCAGAAAGATTGCCGTGAAAAAGGCATAGATTGCCAACGCCATCAGGGCAGCTTACTTTATGCCAGTTGGTAAATGCGGGTATATAAAAACTGTTATTAAACCCCTGCAGAAGCATCTCCTTATGATCATCTTCAGTGGCACAGGCGTAAGAAGCAGTTTGCGGCAGTGTTTTAAAATATTTTTTAATCAGTTTACATTCGGCAGTATAATATGCTTTTTTTATTGGGTTCAGTGTACTTCTTGCCAATTCCTTGTAATGCGTTGTTTCATTATAATACAATCGCACACAAATCTTTCTTGCAACAGTATCTATTTGCTTCAGTATTCCCGTTGTTTCAAAGCCTTCAAAAAGAATGGGGTGATTGTCTTTTTTTAGATTCTCTGCCAATTGATTGCTGCCATATGCCACTACTGCTACCGGTGTGTTAAGGCTCAGACTTTTTGTAAAACTTTTTGCGGGATATGACTGAACAGATGCGCTAAAGGCATTCAATTCGTATGGCAATTCGCTTTCATCGCTGGTAAAGCAGTGCAGATGCAGGCCAATACCATTTTTATGCAAGGCTTTTATACGATTGAACATATCAATGGCAACACCTTTATCAGCCGGCAAGGGCGCACTACTGCATACTATATGTAATTGTCGGTTCAAAAAAATTATGATTTGCGGGTAACGATTTTGTATATACTAAACAACGCTAACTCCGAAAAGGTTCAGGTCCCAAAAAAGCATAGAAAAAGCGCTTCTAAACAGAAGCGCTTTCAAATGATAGTAATTTGAAGAATGAATTCATTAAGGGTTCATGCCTTCCATGCCACCCTGCATACCGTCCTGCTCACTGCGCATGTTTTTACGTTTAAACAAAGACTGGTCGAATTTGCCAAACCTGTAAGCAAATGTTAAACGAAAAAACTGCTGGTCCCGCTTACGGATGCTGCGCTGATCAAAATAAGGGGTGAATGTAAATGTTTCATTATAATCTGACCTGAAAATATCTCTCACGCTGAGTGTAACCGAAGCAGCTTTGTTCTTTAAGAACTCATATTTTACAGAGCCGTCCACATCCAAATTGGGCATTGTATAACCCTGCGCGCTTCCGCTTACGCTGCCGCCCATAAATCCACGGCCACCACCGCCACCTCCGCTACCGCTGCTACCACCTGGCGACAAAACTCTTTTGGATGTATATTCAGTAGTTAGTTGTACGGTAAAATTTTTAGGCAGCCTGAAATCATTATTCAGTTTTCCAAACCAACTCCATATCTGACCAACTGTAGTTACAGGCAAATCTTCGGTATTGATCTTAGAAGTATAAATATTCAGGTTGCTGGTTACATCCCACCAGTCGGTAATTTTATTTTTAGAAACGGCTTCAAAACCGCCAACGATTCCCGAATTAGCATTGATAAAAGTACTTACGATCACATCTTCGCCGCTTATAGGGTGCGCTTCCAGCAGTTGATAGCGGGTAATCAAATCATCAGTATGTTTATAATAAACTGATAAAATAAGATTGTTTACCCTGTTGAAATTCTTTGAATACGATAGTTCAAACGAGCTGGTAAACTCAGGTCTCAGCTCAGCATTACCACGGCTGATGTTTAGCGAATCGGAATAATCGGTTATGAAAGGGAACAGTTGAAAGAAGCCCGGCCTGTTGATCCTGCGGCTGTAGTTAAGCTGTAAAGACTGGTCTTTTTTTAATTGCTGAGATAAAAATACGCTTGGGAAAAGGCTGATGGGATATTTAATGTTTAACGGGTTGGTAGTGGCAGCGCCGGCGCTGTTGAAGCTTGTCACCTTTCCGGTATAATCAGAACTTTCGCCTCTTAAACCGATCTGGTAGCCAAAATTCTCACCAATTTTGCTTGCGAAATTTACATATCCTGCCCACACCCTGTCGGTATAATTAAATTTCGATGACAGCGGCCACTGAATTGTGTTGGCAAAAGAAAGATAATTCTCATTGAAGAGCGACATTTGATTCAGCCGGACGCCTGTTTCAAACTTAGATTTATCTGAAATTGGATTTGAGTAATCTATCTGTGCCGTAAACCGTTCATTGTTTCCAGTTCCTTGTTGCAGTTGTCTGAAACTGCTGGTGGAAGGGCCCGAACTCACTGCATAGTTTCTGTTAAAAATATTAGATTCGTTTTCGTTATTGCTTTTAAAATAGTTCATGTCGGCCGTAAGCTGATGCCCGTTGCGCGGAAAATTGTGCAGAAAAGCCAGGCTGGCGCCG
>JAFAFV010000145.1 GCA_023423285.1 Bacteroidota bacterium | reverse complement strand
CCATTATTTGCCAGCCTGTCGATATTTGGTGTTTGAATTTCGCCCCCGTAGCAACCTAAATCCGAGTAACCCATATCATCAGCAAGAATGATAATGATGTTGGGACGTAACGCTTGTTTGGTTTGTGCATGAACACTTATTGCAAACAATAATATAAAAAAAAATAGGAGTAAATGTTTTAGTTTCATTAATTCTTTTTTAAAAAGCGACGTCATTTCTATGTTAGTCGGCAGGCTGGAATAAGACTGAAAAAATAAACTTAAGAAATTTCCCAATTAATATAAGATTTTTCACTCCTCCGCCCAGGCAGATTCGTCTAACATGATGACATTTGAGTTGCAGTTGAAGTGTGCGACGCAATGAAGTTGCCTCATGTACAAAAGTCTGTTAACCTGATAAAAACCTAATCCAACCGATACAAACTAAAATCGAAATTCACATCCTGCGAGGCATTAATAGTTTCCACAGCTATACGGTTGGTACCGGTTTTTAGAAATTTGATGCCATCCGATAAATTGATATCATCATAATGCCTTTTTATTCGCACCTGATCTTCTTTCCACACCATATTGCCATTGATATATATCCGCGCATCTCCGGAGGCATATAATTTTATCCCCAGCCCCTTCGGAATGTTTGTGAGATTGATATTCTGGTAAGCATACATGTTTTGACCTTTTTCAACCTTTACCGGAATTTTGGTTTTATAGAAGGCTGTGCTGCCCGTAAGAGTCATCCAATTATTTGTTGCGGCGGCATTGTAGCTGAAAGTTGGCCTGTCGCTCTCTGACTTTTGATTGATATAAGTGATCTTCCCTGCCGGCTTAGTGTAAAGCGGCTCGTGTAATTGCTTCAACAACTTTACCGGAATTTTGATCACTTTACGGTCGTAGGTCATCAGGCCATTTACTTCACCTTCCACATCTGTAGTTTGCGTATAAATAGCTGCAGCCAGTCCGCGCGGAATCATGAGATGCATATTGTGCATCAATTCCGTATACTCACGAATGAGTATAGCATCTTCCGTATAGGTTTTGTAACCCCAGTTTCTTTTATTCGGGTTCCAAATATGATTTTTTATAACCAACCCAAGCCCGCCAAACTCGCCTAGTACCAGCGATCTGCCTTTACTTTGCGAAAGATCGTACATTCCGGGGCCTGGATACTGGTGTGCGTCCAGAACATCACCTACACCGCGGTCTGTCCAGCCGCTGGGCGTGTTCACCAACCGGGTGGAATCATAATTTTTAGTCCAGTCGTTTAAGCGTTTCGTATCATACTGCCCCCATCCCTCATTCAGTGGCACCCACATAACGATGCTGGAAAAGAAACGAAGATGATCAATGATGGATTTCCATTCTGCTTCAAACTGCCTGGCAGACTCAACCGGGCGTACCCAGTCTTCAGTTGCATAAGCATCTACATGCGAAGGATGGTTAGGCCATTTAAATCCTGAAGGCATATCCTGCCATAATAAAATGCCCATAGTGTCTGCATGAAAGTAAAATCTTGCAGGTTCTACTTTTATATGTTTACGAATGGTATTAAAACCCATTTCCTTCAACTTTACCATATCATACAGCATGGCCGCATCGGATGGCGGGGTAAGTAAACCGTCAGGCCACCATCCCTGGTCAAGCGTGCCGTAATGAAAGATGGGTTTGTTATTCAATCCTAAGCGTACATAACCATCAGCATCTTTTACAAGATTCACTTTGCGCATGGCGAAGTAAGTTTTGAAAGCATCCAGCACTTTTCCATCGCGTAATAAATTCACTTCAGTATCATATATCTCCGGGCTTCCTGGTTCCCATAATCTGGGGTTAGGTATATCAACGCTGATAGTGTGGTGATAAGGAACCGTAATTTCTTTTACACTTTTTCCCTTATGAGATATGTTTAAGTTTACAACAGTTTTACTGATATCCCCCTGGCCTGCAATATTGAAATTAACGCGGTTGTTATCTATATCGGCAACAGGGTTAAAAGTAGTGATGGCTGTTTTAGCTACGGGTTCCAGCCACACCGTTTGCCAGATACCCGAAACTGCCGTGTACCAGATTCCTTTGGGATCCAATACCTGTTTTCCACGCGCCTGATAGTCGGTATCTGTAGGATCCCAAACCGAAACAACCAGTTCGTTATTGCCTGAAGTTTTTAGATAAGGGGTAATATTAAATGAAAATGGGTCAGATCCACCTTTGTGCTCGCCCGCTTTTTGGCCGTTTATCCACACTATAGTCTTCCAATCTACAGCATCAAAGCGAAGTATGATGTCATTCCCATTCCAACCCCTGGGAATTGAAAATTTGGTCTGGTACCAAAGTTCCTGATCGGGTAATAATGATTTGCCAACACCTGATAAAGATGATTCTATGGGGTACGGCACTAATATTTTACCGTTAAACGCAGAAGGCTGCGCTGCTCCTTTTTTGCTAATGGCATAGTTCCACAGTCCATTCAGATTTTGCCACTGGCTACGTACCATTTGCGGCCGGGGATACTCCTGCCAGGCGTTTTTCGGGTTTACCTTTATACCCCATTCTGTAGCTAAGTTAACCGGCGCCTTCTTATATTGCGCCCCTGCCTGCTGCACCACCAAAGCCAGCAACAACCAAAACAATTTTTGCATAATTGAATTTTTCCGTTCTATCATTAATTTATATGTAACCCCCGAAGTTGATTGCATTACAATTATTCTTCAGGTTGTCCCACGCTTTTGCCACCCAGCGACTTTGCAAAAATTGAAGGTACTGATCTGTTCATTTCTTTTTTTACAGCTGCCATTGAGGGTTCATTTGCTATATTTTTTAATTCGTATGGGTCAGACTTGTGATCGTACAACTCCTCTGTTCCGTCCGGATAGCGTATATACCGGTACCGCTGACTCAACACGCCTGTAAATCCTTCTCCGTAAAATGTGAGGCCATTCCTGCCCCAGCTTGATGATGGATTGCGAAACAGCGGCACCATACTTTTCCCATCTAAAGTATGTTCAGGCGGCTGGAGGCCGCAAAATTCAATAAGTGTGGGATAAATGTCGATGGTGTTGACCGTTTGGGGTAAAACCATTTTTTTCTTACCAGGCAGGCGAATGAGGAAAGGAATGTTACTGGAAGCATTCCATAGCGTACCTTTTTGCCAATGATTTTTTACACCTGTGTGAAAGCCGTTGTCAGAAATGAAGATCACAATGGTATTGTCGGCATAAGCACTCTTATCGAGGGCCTCAAGCACCCTACCTACGTTCCAGTCGGCAAATGAAGTGTTGGCACAATAGGCCCGCATGTACTCCATCCATACTTCTCTTTTACTCATTCCCTCACGCTGCATAAAATTCATATTGCCGGCAAGTTGTTTACCCCAGGTAGGTACATCTTCAAGATCATTGGACTCAAAGCCTGGCGGCAGTGTAAAATTCACCCCTTTATACAGATCATAAAACTTTTTAGGTGCAGTATAAGGCGAATGTGGGCGGTACAATCCAAAATAGGCGAAGAAAGGCTTGTTATGCGATTGTGATAAAAATTCAACTAGCCGGTCAGCGTTCACCACATCGGTAAAATCAGTGTCAGGCCCAGTCCAGGGATGGATGACATTCCACCTGCCCTTGCCAAAATTGTGCTCCCTGTCGCTAAAAGGACCGTAATTGCCTTTGAATATTTCATTATCAAACATTTTTTTCTCACGACCATCGTTTGGTAACACATGAAAGATTTTACCGCCAGCCCAGGTTGTGTACCCGTTTTTTTGAAACGTTTCTGGCATCACTTCTGTTGCTGCAAGAGATTGGGATTCCAGCCAGGGATTGACACCATTAAAATAGGACCCCGTGTTGTGCGGAGATATGCCACTAAAGAAAGCAGTGCGGGAAGGATTACAAACCGGAGCCGCGCAGGTTCCGTTAGAAAAATAGTACGACTCTTCCATGAGTTTGGTAATGGCAGGGATTTTCAACTGCGGGTAATTCTTTTTAACGCCCAGTGTGTTCATATCATCTACTACAATAAACACCACATTGGGCTTTGTCTTGGGTTTGGGTGAAACCTGACTGTTGGCGGCTTTGACGGCTGTAAAAAACAGCGCAGATAAAAGTGATATAAACGCAAATGTTCTGAATGGCATAAAATATATTAGGGCCAGCAAATTATACCCGTTTATTGTTTTCCATTGTAACATTTGTAAACGATACTGTAAAAAATGTAAGAATGCTATAAAAGCTGCAATAAAAAAAGCCCCCGCTAAAAATAGCAGGAGCTTATTGTAACTACCAAACCAAACTACTATGCTTAATATCTTTTATTGGTTAGCGCTTGCTGTAATACCTGTCACCATGTCTTATCTGGGTATCCCATTTCTTAAAAATGGCGGCCACCATTCTGTCCACTTCAGCCCCGCTTAACCTGCGGCTGCTCACCTCATCGGTTGCCCAGCCCTGCAATATTGTTTTTTCTGTTCTTGCATCTACCATCGTAATGGCAATGGTACCTTCCCGTGCAGGAACCTCGTAAGTATTATAGCCCATAAACATGGATGGATAATACACATTATAAAACCTTCTGTGGTACGGGTTGTAGAAAGTTCTGAAACCTCCCCAGGAATACATCGGGTCTGAGTTTAATTTTGTTGTTCTTTCGTTCAAGGCATCATAACTCAGCAGTACATCAGGATTGCGATTGTCTTCTATCCATCCTTTTGAACGCTGAAGCTCCTTACTGATGGCGTTTTTAATACGCTCTTCCATCAATCCTTCTTTCTGCTCTAACTGGGGATTTGCCCATGCAAAAGACCGGTATTGATCAAAGTTTACATTGTTACTTGTTTCTATATGTGCCGTAGGGCCACAACCTGCTAAAATAATAACGAATAGTGCAGATAAGCCTAACAGTTTAAATAATCTTTTCATTTTTCATCTCCCTTTTCTTGTTTATTATAAGACGGGAAATGAACAAAATGGATTACAGCATTATTGTAAAAGAATTGTGAAAAATGCAGGACATTTTATAAAGAAAAAGGCCATCCCTGGATGGCCGAAATAATTTTATAACCCACTCAACAGTTATTAGGATAAGCCGGTTTCAAAGTGCCTTTCCGGTATCAGCACGTCGGTAAATCCTTTTTTGATCAGCCTGTTTTTAAAGGCATGCTGCACGTCCGGTTCTCCATGTACTAAAAACAGTCTTTTTATCTCACGTGGGTTTTGGCAGGCCAGCCACTGGCTCATGTCTTCATAATCGCCATGAGCGCTCATGCTGCGAATGCTGCCAATAGATGCATTTACCTGATGCTCTACACCAAAAATACCTACTTCCTTAGTGCCACTTAATAAGCGCGCGCCCAGCGAACCGGGCTCGCAATACCCGGTCATTAACACAGCATTGCGGGAGTTTTCAATATTATTACTGATGTGGTGTTTCACACGTCCGGCATCAGCCATCCCGCTTGCCGAAATGATCACCATCGGCCCGTTCATATAGTTCAGCGCCTTTGACTGGTCAACGCTTTTTACATAATTCAACCCGGGAAAAGAAAAAGGATCAGCATCACTCTTTAAAATATTGTGAATGCGCCGGTTAAAGTATTGCGGGTAACGCTTTACCATGTCAGTGGCTTCAATGCTCAGCGGGCTGTCTACAAAAAAGGGTAACAAGGGCAGACGGCCTTCCAGGCTAAGCTGATTTAAATGAAACAGTATTTCCTGTGTGCGTCCAACACTGAAAGCAGGAAGGATGAGCTTACCTTTGTTTTCAACACAGATCTTTTGTATCCACTCCTGCAAAATATCCTCTGTGCCCGTTACATTTTCGTGCAGGCTGTTGCCGTAAGTAGATTCCATGATGATATAATCTGCCTGCGGAAAGGTTTCAGGAGAACGCAGAATAATATCACGGTACCGGCCAAGGTCGCCACTAAAAGTAATGTTTGTTTGTTTGCCGTCTTCCTGTATCCTTAAATGTACACACTGACTGCCAATAATGTGCCCGGCATCAGTAAACATACATTGAACGCCATCTGTTACCTCAAACCATTCCTGATAATTTTTTGCTACAAACTGGTTGATACTACTGCGCGCATCATCCACGGTATAAATGGGTTTTATATATTCCTTTGAAGATTGCAGCCGCCTTTTTTCCATAAACCTCGCATCGCTTTCCTGTATTTCGGCGCTGTCCATTAAAAGTATTGAAGCCAGATCTTTTGTGGCATCTGTACAATAAATATTTCCTGAAAATCCTTCAGAAACAAGTTTAGGTATCAGCCCCGAGTGGTCAATATGTGCATGAGACAAGATCATGGCATCTACTGCGCTGCTTTCAAAACCAAAGTCGCGGTTCAATGCATCTTCTCTGCCGCCCATACCCTGATACATGCCACAGTCCAATAATATTTTTTTACCATTTTTTAAAGTGAGTAAATGCTTAGAACCCGTTACGGTTTGTGCAGCCCCGTGGAATGCAATTTTCATACAGATAATTTTGTTATACCAATTATTATCGTTGAAGGTAATAAAACTTAGTTTATGTTTTGCTTTTAAACGACCATGTAATGGTAAACTTTGCTATTTCTTCTCCGGAAGCATTTACACCGATAGTTTGAGCTTTTACTACCTGCGGCTCTGTAGTTTTAATAGCCGTATTCACTGCATTCATAAAACTTTGCCCGTCATTGCAGGTAAAAAACGTTTTTGATGTGGCTTTTTTGAAATAGGAAGCTTCTAAACCAATAACTAATAATGAAACAGGTGGGTTTTTACCGTACACATTAGCCATGGCCAAAGCGCCTGTGCTTAATTCTGCCGCCATGGCAAGGCTTGCAAAATAAGTGGAGCGAAATGGATTTTTATTGAACCATTTATAAGGAACAGATACCGTGCAACTGTCAGCCGTTATCGTTTCGATTTTTAATCCCGCAAAATAACCTGCCGGCAACTTTTTTAATAAAAAAAGTTTGAACTGTAGCGGGTTGCTGATGCGTTTTATAAAAGTATTTGGCTGTTGGGGCATTAATTAAGGTTTGTATCTTTCGGGGTCAAGCGCCTGCGGCGTCCAGGCTGTAAGAAAATCCATCACCTTTTGTTTGCCGTGGCTGCTGCCCTCTTCAAGATAGGCAGAGTTTTGCGTGTGAAGCAATTTCCCGTTTCCATCAAGGATAAGAAACACAGGAAACCCAAACCGCTGGGGAAAAGAATATTTGACCAAAACCGGCAGGTTTCTGTTTTCTTTACTATAGTTTAAATGGTAAACCACAAAAGATGCTTTCAGCAAGGAATCTATTTGTGCATCTTCATTACTTAGTTTAATAAACTTAGCGCACCAACTACACCAGTTGCCACCCACCTGCACCAACACGTGTTTTTTTTCTTTTGATGCTTTTGCTATTGCTTTATCAATAGCTACCACTGCATCTTCTGAAGGATTGTAAGCTAAGAACTTTTCTGCACCCTGTGCAAAACCCGCGTAGAATGCAATAATAAAAATGATTATAAATACAATTCGCATTATTATAAAATTTATCACACAAAGATAAGCTGATCCACAAAACATTAGTGAACGCGCCACTCGAACGGAATGATAACGCGGGCAGTAAAATTGCGTCCCATATTGAACACGCCTATCCTGCCTGTAAGCGAATTTTCTTCAAGATACTTTAAACGGCTTAAGTGGCTCTGATATGTTTTGTTGGTAATGTTGTTTAAGGAAAGCATCACTTTTGCAAGCTTCTTTCTTTTAATTTCTATTTCGCTGCCCATACCGGCATTGAACAGGCTGTAACCTTGCGTTTTAGTTTCGGTATTGTAGCCGCCAAAGAAATGGTTTTGTGCAGCTACGTTATCCATTTCAACTTTTATATAAACATTTTTGAAGAAGTTCAACTCTTTGGGAAATTCAGCTCTCAATTCCGTCAACAATCTTTCAGGCGCTGTTAACGGCAGGTTATAAGACCCGTCAACTGCCTTTTTAAATTTCCCCCTCATCCAGCTTAGCGTGTTTTCAAAGTGAAGCCAGTCTAGCGGGTGCGGGTGAAGGTCAAGAGATGCTTCAATACCGGCCAGCCTTGCGTTTTGCTGTGTAAATTGATAAACCCGGGCATTGTTGATGATTGAATCTGCCCCATTTGCCGCCAACACTTTGTGAAAGAAAATATAATTGCTGATGGCATTGTAAAAAGGCGCAATGGTAAAGTCAGCATGATCTGTTATAAACTGCAAGCCTGCGTCAAAAGATAGCGACGTTTCATTTTTCAGGCCGGGGTTGCCTGCTTCATACCTTCCGGTACCTTCATGTTCGCCATTGGCAGCAAGCTCTGAGGCATTAGGCGCCCTGAAACCCCTGCTGCCATTAACTTTGATGAGCACCTGATTATTAAACTGATGAACCATACCAATGCTTGCTGACACATTAGAAAATCTTTTTTTCAGCGCTTCAAATTTCATAACATCGTCATCAAACATTTGACTGAAATACCGAATGTCGTAACGCAGCCCGCCGCTTACTGTTGTTTTGTGAAATGTGCGCGAACTGTAAATGTATAGTCCCGCATCCAGCAACTGGTAATCTGGTATAATGGCTTCTTGGCCTTTGTTGGTATTTTGCTGGCTCATCCCATTGATGCCTATGCTTGTTTTCCAATTTTCACTTGCTGGTAAATGGTAGGCTATATTGTAATTGATTGTACGCAGATCAAACTTTACATGCGCATCATTCGTTTGAACAGCGTCCTGATCCTGCTTATGGTTGGGTTCATCTTCATGTTCATAGTCATGATGGCCGTATTCGCCTCTTTTATTTACCTGGTAAGCAGCCAGCGCCGTTATACGGCTGCCGTTATTCAGGCTAAACGTATTATCCCAGGCCAGTTTGGTATGAATGACGTGCTGATACGGCTCCAATACTTTTCTGCTGTACAAAACTGCAGTACTATCTCCTGAAAAATTTCCGTTTTCATCGCGTTCGCCTTCCACCATTCCTATTTGTTGGTTGAATGTGCTGAATATCAGGTGCGAGTAGCCCCATCTTTTGTTCAAACCAATGTAACCGCCATAGTTCTTTTCGTTGAAACGGCTGTTGAATACATTGCCATCAAATTTATTTTTATAATCGGCTGCATTTTTAAAGCTATTGTAAACATTCCAGTTAAAACCATTGATGTTGCCCCCTATGTTGGCGTATTGCCCCCACATACGGTTGTTTGCATTCATGCTTGCAGCAGCATTAGCCCTTATCATATTATTAGGAACAGGCGTGTTGGAAATAATATTGATCACACCTCCCATGGCATCGCTTCCATACATTAATGAAGCCGCGCCGCGCAGCACTTCTACTTTTTGCGCGCTGTACTCGTCCACCTCAAGGCCATGTTCATCGCCCCACTGTTGTCCTTCCTGTCGCACGCCGTCATTAATTACCACTACCCGGTTATTGCCAAGGCCTCTTATAAAAGGTTTTGCAATAGCTGGGCCAGTGATTACCACGTTCACGCCGGGTTGCCTGGACACAGCATCTAAAATGGTAGTGCCAGCCGATCTTTCAAGATCTTTTTTGGTTACGATTGATATATGCGCGGGCACTTCTCTCAACTGCGTGGCAGATGAAACACCTGTAACCGTTACATTTTCACTTTCCACCACTGTTGCTGAAAGCTCAAAATTTTTAATAGTGTTGCCTGTAATGTGAATGGTTCCGATAAATGATTTGTATCCTACATGAGATATTTCAACCGTAAAGTTTCCGGTAGGTAAACTTTTAATGAAAAAATCACCGTGCTCATTTGTGCGGGCAGTAATTTTTAACTGGTAAATTGAAATATTGACAAGATTCAAGGGTTGCTTTGTTTTTGCATCTCTTACATTTCCGCTAAAAGTAGCATTTGGCGCTGACGAAGCGTACGTGCTGCCACTTAAAAAAATAAACGAAACGAGTATCGTAAATATATATTTTGCCTGCATCATTTGTTTTTGGTACTATGAAAAAAAACCTGGCCTTCGGCCATTCATCAGTAAAAAGTCTAAAACAAATTATGCAACGGGCGGGCCCCTTAATGTGTGGTGAAGCGCAGCGACCGGATTGTAAAAGGTAGGAAATGCATCGTTGAAAGCAGGAAGTACTTTAACACTATGCCATACGCCACTGAATGCTGTTGAGATAAAAGGTGTTACAGCCACCACGTTTATAAAGCCGCAGTTAAAATGCTGGCTGGTTAACTGTTCATCAGCGCAGCTATCAAACAACTCATCCTGGTGCTGTGCAAGCGCATCATGAAAATGAATTTTGGGCGTAACGCTGATCGTGAAAACCAACAACATTATCAGCGCACCAATTCTTTTTATAGACAGAGGAAATTTCAATACTATTTTTTGAAACAGAGTTGCAAATTTAAACCCGAACAGTTATACCACCAAATAAGATTTATTTTTAAAATTATGATACGATGATTACTATTCTACAGTTAATTTTAATACGCCTTCATCTTCCAGAATGGCTTCCAGTTCATCCCCGGGAAGCGTTTCTCCTACGCCCTCGGGTGTGCCGGTAAATACAATATCGCCAATGTTGAGGGTAAAATATTTAGAAAGATTAACCAGAATGGTTTCAAAACTGAAGATCATTTTGCCTGAATGGGCATCCTGTACAAGCTCACCATTTTTATACAGCCCAAAACGTATTTCTTTTCGGTTTACAAAGTCGCCTATGGGGCGCCATTTACCAATTACTGCAGAGTTATCCCAGGCTTTGGCTTTCTCCCAGGGAAGGCCTTTGCGTTTTAATTCATTTTGTAAGTCTCTTGCTGTAAAATCTATGCCCACGGTTATTGCATCATAATACTGGTAAGCATACCGCCGGTTGATGTAGCGCCCGTTTTTTGATATGCGCAATACCAGTTCGGCCTCGTAATGCAATTCATTTGTAAACTCAGGATAGTAAAAAGGGAGGTGTGGTTTTAGCAAAGCGCTTCTGGGTTTTAAAAAAACCACGGGTTCTTCCGGCACATCGTTACCCAATTCTTTTACATGGTTTACATAGTTTCTTCCGATACAAAAGATTTTCATAAAAGTTGGTTTGCAGTTGATACACTAATTTATAACAAATTCCTGATTATTTATAGAATTCATTGCTGCATTAATGCCGCGTGTGCCAAAAATTTCTATGCCTTCGACAGATTTTTCTATTTTCAGTTTTACCAAAGGTTCTTCCTCTTTTCGCCACTTGCCAAGTACAAAATCTGCCTGCATACCTTTGGGAAAATCGTTGCCAATGCCAAATCTCAATCTGGGATAATCTATGGTATTGATAGAGGCTTGTATACTTTTTAAACCATTATGCCCTCCATCGCTGCCGCTGTTACGCAGTCTTAATTTTGAAAGAGGAAGGGCCACATCGTCAATAATGACAAGGCTTTGCGCGGGTAACATTTTTTCTTTATCAAGCCAATATTTTACAGCTTTTCCACTCAGGTTCATGTAAGTGGTGGGACAGATGCAAACAAAAATTCTGCCTTTCCACTTTATTTCTGAAACATAAGCCAACCTATCGCTGCGAAAAGTGCCGCCATGCTTTTGCACAAATGCGCCCACTACATCGAAGCCTATATTATGCCTGGAGTGTGCATATTCAGCGCCGATGTTACCAAGCCCCACAATTAAAAACTTCATGACCAAAAATAACTAAAAAACCTGCATTGGGATGATGCAGGCTTTTGTATAATTTAAAAAATGGATTATTTTTTAGCTTCTTTTGCAGCAGCAGCTTCTTCCTGCTTTAACTGCCTTGTCATTACAACAGAAGCAACTGGAATACGTGGAGAGTTTAAAATCTCCATATCCGGGGCTACAATTTCTTCAACCCTGATGTTGGAATTGATCTCAAGAGTATCTATAGGTACTTCTATCACTTCCTTCAGATGTTTGGGATAGGTTTTTACTTTTACTGATTTAATTTTTGGCACAAAACGTCCGCCTTCTCTTACGCCGATTGCCGTACCGGTAAATCTTAAAGGAATGGTGGCGATCACCTTTTTATCCTCAACCAGTTCCAAAAGATCTACGTGTATAAGTTCGTCTGTTACTTTGTCAAACTGCAAATCTTTTAAGATGCATTTGTAATGCGCCCCATCTATATTCACGTCTGCTAACTGAAAGTTTGGAGTATAAACCAAACCTCTAAACGCTGAAGCAGGTGCACTAAAACTCACCTCTTTAGCACCCCCGTAAATTACAGCAGGCACGTGCCCCTGAGAGCGAACCTGGCGGGTGGCTGATTTGCCAAACTCGGTCCTCAGTTGTCCTTCGATTGTAATTGTGTTCATTTTTATATTGTTTTAAATTTTACGTCTTTTTCAAATTTGAGTGAACAAAAAGGCTTGTGATGCTTTTGTTTTCGTACGCGTGCTTAATGGTTGTAGCAAAAATTTCTGCAACAGATACCACTTTAATCTTTGGGCTTTGCTTTTTCAGCGGTATGGTATTACATACCACAAGTTCTTCCAACACACTATTCTCAATATTTTCGTAAGCATTGCCGCTTAAAAGCGGGTGTGTAACCATGGCTCTTATGCTTCTGGCACCTTTTTCCTTAATCAGCCCTGCGCATTTGGCAAGCGTGCCTGCCGTATCGCATATGTCGTCAATAATAATCACATCCCTGTTTTCCACCTCTCCTATCAGCGTCATGCTCGAAACCTCGTTGGCCCTTTTACGATGCTTATCGCAAATAACCATTTCTACGTTAAAATAGCTCGAGATTTCCCTGATGCGATAGGTAGCCCCCACGTCAGGGGCCGCAAAGGTAAGGTTTTCCAGTTGTAAGTTTTCAATGTAAGGTATAAAAACAGCGTGGCTGTCAAGATGGTCTACCGGAATATCAAAATATCCCTGAATTTGCGGAGCGTGCAGATCCATGGTAATCACCCTGTCTGCACCTGCAGCAACCAGCATGTTGGCAACCAGCTTGCTGCCAATAGCAACACGGGGGCGGTCCTTCCTGTCCTGCCGCGCGTAACCGTAATACGGCATCACGGCAATTACCTTGTAGGCTGATGCCCGCTTGGCTGCGTCAATCATCAATAGCAACTCCATCAGGTTGTCAGAAGGAGAAAATGTGCTTTGTACCAGAAAGATATAATCTCCGCGAACGCTTTCAAGAAAATTGGTGGATATCTCTCCGTCACTAAATTTCTGTATATTTAACTGACCAGCCTTACAGCCGTAACTTTTACATATTTCTTCCGTAAGTTCTTTAGAAGCAGATCCTGAAAAAATTTTTGCAGCATGAATGCTTGATTGCATATCAATTATATTAGTAAGAAATTAAGAATTCAGGCAGCGAAGATATTGATATCAGCAGCAAAAGCCAACATGAAAATCATAAGAAATATTTTTGTGCTGAAAAACATTCATTTATAGGCATCCAAATAAATTCAATTAAATTTGAACAGGTTGAGCCACAATACATACACCTTTCGCCATATAATATATTTTTAATAATAAATATTTTTTACAGACTTATAGTATGGAACCTAAAAACACCATTAAGCACTGGGCTAAAGACGACCGCCCCAGGGAAAAACTGATTGTTTTTGGCGCGGATAAACTTAGCAACAGCGAGTTGTTGGCTATTTTAATACACAACGGAACTGCAAAAAAATCGGCGCTTGACCTGGCAAGAGAAATACTCAGGCTGGGCAATGACAACCTGAACGAACTTGGCAAACTATCTCTGGCCAACCTAATGACCGTAAAAGGAATTGGTGAAGCAAAAGCAGTAACCATTGCTGCAGCATTAGAACTGGGCAGGCGCCGACAGGGCGGCAACCTTGTTCAAAAAAATGCAGCCAGCAGCCCTGATGAAATTGCAAGGTTTTTACAGGAAAAATTTAAAGATTTGACGCGGGAAGTTTTTGCAGTGCTGTATTTAAATCATGCCTTAAAAATTGTTGGCTTTGAAGTAGTAAGCGAAGGCGGTATAACAGGTACTGTTGCCGATGCCAGAGTTATTTTACGCAAAGCAATTGAAAAGAGCGCCGTAAAAATCGTGCTTTGTCACAACCATCCATCCGGAAATTTAAAGCCCAGCCAGGCTGATCAACTGCTAACAGATAAAATAAAACAGGCTGCCGAGTTGGTGGACATCAAAGTGCTTGATCATATTATTGTTAGCGATGAAGGGTTTTACAGTTTTGCCGAAGAAGGGCTTATATAACCGTTCTTTATACGCCATTGCCTCACTTAAAACCCTCTTGCAGCACAATCACTTCAATTCAGTTCTTGAATATCTAACATGTTCCAGAGGTTGGTACCTGGGGACTTAATGATATATATAAAAATTAGCAGAATGTGCCCGAGAACTGGTATAACAGGCTGGTTATTAAACTGGGCTGTATAGAGCAAGAACATTTACGTGCCTGATTTGTTAATAATGCAAACACAACCTACATGACAACTAAAATGAAAGTGGAAGTATGGAGCGATGTAATGTGCCCTTTTTGCTTTATAGGTAAAAGACATTATGAACAGGCCATAAAGCAGTTTAGCGTTGCTGCAAACGTAGAACTGGAATGGAAAAGCTTTCAGCTTGATCCTTCTGTGCCTGAAGACCTGAATGGCAAACAAAGCGTACAGGAATATCTGGCCGCTTCAAAAGGGTTAAGTTTTGAGCAGGCAGCGCAAATGACAGCAGGCGCTACTCAGATGGCTAAAAAAGCAGGGCTTGAATTTGATTTTAATAAGGCCGTTGCTGCCAATACATTTAAAGCACACAGGGTTATTCAAAAAGCCAAAGGCAAAGGATTGGGAGATGCGGCAGAAGAAGCTTTTTTCTCCGCTCATTTTATGGAAGGGCTTGACGTGGGTAATGACGCCACGCTGGTAGAGATTGGTAAAAAAGCAGGACTTACAATTGACGAAGTGAAGGATGCTTTAACCAATGATGAATATGCTTATCAGGTAAACCAGGATATAATGGAAGCCAGGCAAATTGGTGTGTCGGGCGTACCGTTTTTTGTTTTTGACAGAAAGTACGCTGTTTCTGGTGCTCAGCCCGTGGAAGTATTTTTAAATACATTGCAA
>JAFAFV010000096.1 GCA_023423285.1 Bacteroidota bacterium | reverse complement strand
GAGTTATCGGCTGTGCCGGATTTTGTAACGTTGTAAATGATAAATACAAAAGCAATCCACAATAAAAATTGAGTAAGGGCTACCAGCGCAATGCCAATGATCTTACCCATCATCAACTGAAATGGTTTAACCGAAGAAACGACCACCTCTGCAATGCGGCTGGTTTTCTCTTCCATCACGCCCATCATCACCTGGTTGCCGTAAATCAAAACGATCATATAAATTAAAATGCCGATGAAGAATCCGGTGAATGATGCTACCTTGGCATTAGAGCCTTTGTCTTTCATATTCTCAACTTGCACGTTTAGCTTACTGTCGTTCAATTGTTGTTGTTTTTCTGTGTCAATCCCCAGCTCCTCATATTTAATTTCATTCCAAATGTTATTAAGTTTTGACTGTACGCTGCTGGCGGTTCCCAGTGTTTTATTGGCTTTAATTTTTATATCATCAGGCGCTTTGGTGCCTATAGTATTTTGTGGAATGACAACATAGCCGTCAAACCCTTTTTGTTCAAATGTTTGTTCAAGTGTGGCCGGGTTTTCGTTTACGAGCACCAGTGTATTTGACTTATCATACGCGTTGGCGCTGTCAATTCTTGATTGGGTAAATTTTCCCGATGAATCTATAATGGCAATATTGAGTTTGGTTTGCGCTTTTTCGCCGATGAAGGCCGTGCCAAATATAAGCCCAAGGTACATAAGAGGCAGCAGGAGTGTAGTGATAATAAAAGTTCTTTTTCTAACCCTTATTAAAAACTCTCTTTCAATTATTAGTAGAATTTTTTTCATTGCGTAGTCATATTAAGTGCGTTAGAGTGAATGGTGCTCAAACCTGCGTGCCAGGGGTGTGCCCTCTACCTGGCGGATAAAAATATCGTTGAGAGAAGGCAGTATTTCATTAAACGAATCTATGAGCAGCCCCCGGTTCAGCAGGTATTGCAATATTTCGTTATTGCTGCGGTTTTCTTTTTTCTGAATAACGATTGAGCGGTCATCGGTTCCCATCACATCAAACAGTTCGTTTTGCAGTGCTTCGTTCAACAATGGGGTTGCAAAAGTAATGCGGAAAAGATTTTCTTTAAAGTCGTGTTTTACTTGTTCCACCGTTCCATCCAGAATTTTTTTACCCTTATTAACCAATACGATGTGGTCGCATATTTCTTCTACCTGCTCCATGCGGTGCGTGCTAAAAATAATAGTGGAGCCGCTTTTGGCCAGTTTATAAATTTCATCTTTAATCAGGTTGCTGTTAACCGGGTCCAGCCCGCTGAAAGGCTCATCCAAAATGATCAATCGCGGGTTGTGCAATACGGTTATTACAAACTGAAGTTTTTGCTGCATGCCTTTAGACAGATCTTCCACTTTTTTATTCCACCAGCTATCCATTTCAAAACGTTCAAACCAGTCTTTAATCCTGTTTACAGCATCACGCTTGGGCAAACCTTTCAGTTGCGACAAATAAATAGCCTGTTCGCCAATCTTCATTTTTTTATAAAGGCCCCGCTCCTCGGGCATGTAGCCAATTTTTGTGATGTCGGTTGCTGCATCGAATGTTTTGCCATCTAAAAAAATGTTGCCGCTGTCAGGGTAAAAAATACCCGTGATCATTCGTATCAGAGTGGTTTTACCGGCGCCGTTAGGGCCCAGCAAACCGAATATTTGCCCCTCATTAATGGAAAGGCTAATGTCATCAACCGCTTTCTGGTCAGCAAAATATTTTTTAAGATTTTGAACTTCTAAAACAGCCATGTGATAAGTTTGAGTTTCAAATATATCAACCTTTCTCCTTTCGGCTTATTAAGTTTTAAACTTTCTTTCTAATTCCTACCTTCGTGAGAACTAAAAAATTAAACGCTATGTCACAGGAATGGAAACAATACCAGGAAGAAAATAAAGAACGTTTTTTACAGGAAATGATGGATTTATTGCGCATTCCGTCAGTTAGCGCGCGCGATGAGCATAAAGACGATATGATAAAATGCGCCGAGGCTGTTAAAGCTGCACTGCTCAGTTCAGGTTGCGATAAAGCGCAGGTCATGCAAACCGGCGGCCATCCTGTTGTGTATGGCGAAAAGATAATTGATGCATCCAAACCGACCGTGCTGGTATACGGCCATTATGATGTACAGCCCGTGGAACCACTTGAAGAATGGAATACGCCCCCGTTTGAACCAACCATTATTGATGAAAAAGTTTTTGCCCGCGGCAGCGCCGATGATAAAGGACAGTTTTATATGCACCTGAAGGCGTTGGAAACTATGGTAAAAACCAATACCATGACCACCAATATCAAATTTATTATTGAAGGTGAGGAAGAAGTGGGCTCTCCTAACCTGGGAAAATTTGTAGCTGAAAATAAGGAACTACTAAAGGCAGATGTGATCCTGATCAGCGACAGTTCGCTGCTGAGCATGGAGAATCCTTCTCTGGACACCGGGGTGCGTGGTTTAAGTTATATTGAAGTGGAAGTGATCGCAGCGGCGCGAGACCTGCACAGTGGTACTTACGGCGGCGCTGTGGCAAACCCTATTGTGGTTTTGTCTAAGATGATTGCTGCCTGCCACGATGAAAACAATCATATTACCATTCCGGGATTTTACGATGATGTTGACATAGTATCAGATGAAGAAAAAGCGCTCATCAACAAGGCGCCATTTAATGAAGAAGAATATAAAAATGAGATAGGTATTAAAGCCCTGCACGGGGAAAAAGGGTACAGCACTTACGAGCGTACCGGTACAAGGCCTACATTGGAACTGAATGGAATTTGGGGCGGTTACACGGGTCAGGGTTCTAAAACAGTTTTGCCGGCTAAGGCCACGGCAAAAATTTCTGCAAGATTGGTACCTTCTCAAGGCAGTGAAAAAATGACAAAGTTATTGCTGGATTATTTTGAAAAAGCGGCGCCAGATTATGTAACCGTTAAAGCCTTTGAACACCATGGTGGCGAACCATATGTTACGCCTATTGACAGTAAAGGATATCAAGCTGCCAGCAAAGCGCTTGAAACCACTTTCGGCAAAATGCCTTTACCGGTAAGGGGCGGTGGCAGTATTCCTATCTGTAATACGCTTGAGAAAGAA
The DNA here is from genome assembly GCA_023423285.1 of Bacteroidota bacterium. Classification (GTDB taxonomy): domain Bacteria; phylum Bacteroidota; class Bacteroidia; order Chitinophagales; family Chitinophagaceae; genus Niabella. The sequence continues at coordinate 2,721 of JAFAFV010000096.1, read as the reverse complement.
CTGGGAATAAAAATAGTTTTTATGGGCTTTGGTCTTGATAGCGACGGACTACACAGCCCCAACGAAAAATACAACCTTGAAAACTATTACAAGGGCATAGAAACCATACCCTATTTTCATAAGTATTTTGCTGAGTAATTGCCACGAATGGGTGGATGATTTATAATGTTACGCAGATACTGTTAGAGATTAAAAGACTGTTGAGGTATTTATGAAGACCAATCTGCAGCATTTTGTTAATTAAAGGCATAAAGAAATAAGCTGGAATTGCGTCCGGAAAGGTTTTTGCAGCTTACTTTTCATGCCATCTTCCGTCATAAAATCTTATCATTACAACCCGCAAAAGCAAATACTTACCATCATCTATGTTTCAGATGCGGTATATAAATATTTAAAAGTTCCGCCGCAGGTTTATGAAGATTTTAGAAATGCTTTTTCAAAAGGTAAATATCTAAACCAAAGTATAAAGCCTTATTTTAAATATGAAAAAGCAGAATAGTGGAATCACGAGTTAAATATTATTAAATCGATCAATTGGCAACAATTTTCACATTTCAGAATTGTCAAGCTTTCAAATTGTATTATGGAATCCGGAAAGCCTCCACGCCTTCATTAGTAATTTTTACGGGTTTGATGTAACCCTGCTCATCAAAATACATTCTGTCAATACAGGTTACGCGCGCGTTGCCGTCTTTTTCGGTAAGCGGACGACGGTGGTACACAATATACCACTGATCTTTGCCTGGTATTTGCATAACAGAATTGTGTCCCGCGCCATTAGCAATTTCAGGGTCCTGTTGCAAAATTTTTCCAATTCTTTTAAAAGGACCCAGCGGAGAGTCGGCAATAGCATAAGCTACACTATAATTGGGCCCGGTCCAGCCACCTTCGCTCCACATAAAATAGTATTTTCCGTTTCTGATAAACATAAATGGTCCTTCTACATAGTTTTCCGGCGTGATCTCTTTAAAAATTTGTCCATCATCAAAGGGGATAAAACCAGTAAAATTTTTATTGAGTTTGGCAATATTGCAATGCTGCCAGCCACCGTAAATCAGGTAGTATTGACCGTCTTTATCTTTAAATACAAACTGATCAATTGGCTGCGCTCCGTTATGAAATTTATCTACCAGTGGTTTACCCAGCAGGTCTTTGTAAGGACCCTGCGGTTTTCTTGCTACGCCTACACCAATTCCGCCGTACTCGGTATTGCTTTGAATATCGTTTGCCCCAAAAAACAGATAATATTTTTTTTTCTTTTTTACTATTGCCGGCGCCCACATGGCGCGTTTAGCCCATTTTACAGTGCTGGTATCAATAATGCGTTCATGTTTTTGCCAGTTTACAAGGTCTTTTGATGAAAAGGCATCCATAAAAACCTGCTGATTGTAAGGCGCAGAAAATGTGGGATAGATCCAGTAAGTTTTATTGAAAATAATACCTTCAGGGTCTGCATACCAGCCGGGAAAAACAGGATTGCCGGAACGTTGCTGTGCTGATACATTAAAAGATAATAATAACAGAAACAGGAAGCCAAACATTTTTTTCATAACGAGCTAAGCTAATAAGAATGCATGACTTTTTATACAGTAGAAGTAAATTTCTTTGTTTGTAAAAACAATTCTTATTCTTAGCTGTAATTATAAGAAGTCGGCTTAAATTTTAAAATCATTTTTACGATTGTTGCCGTATATTTACAAACTAATTATTTTTGACTATGACAAATTTTCAATTTTTAGCTGCGCTTGGTACTAACGAGATCATAATCATCCTGGTTATCGTTTTATTGTTGTTTGGTGGCCGTAAAATTCCTGAGCTGATGAGAGGCCTGGGTAAAGGTGTTCGCGAATTTAACGATGCAAAAGATAATGTAAAACGTGAGATTGAAGATAGCGCCAATAACATGACCAGCGAGCCTAAAAAAACCACAGCAGCAGCTGAATAATTTTTCTTTAATTCTTTAGGGAACCCCAAAAGTTTTTCTTTTGCCGGAATTCATTTCTATTGCACAGTATCACGCTAACTTACACAGTGGTGCTTCTACATGCCTTGAAACGGTAAATGAATATTTACAGCATATTGATGCCAATAAGCACCTGAATGCTTTTGTAGAAGTGTATGCAGATGAAGCTGTGGCAAGGGCAAAAGAACTGGATGCTTTACCCGGCATATCGGGAAAACTACATGGTGTTGTTCTTACCTTAAAAGATGTGCTTTGCCACAAGGGGCATGGGCTTACCGCTGCGTCAAAAATCCTGAAAGATTTTCAGTCTGTATTTACTGCCACCGCAGTGCAGCGTTGCATTGACGAAGGAGCTATAATTATTGGCCGTGTCAATTGCGACGAGTTTGCAATGGGTTCTACCAATGAAAACAGCAGTTATGGTAAAGTGCTGAATGCTGCTGATGAAACCCGCGTACCGGGCGGCTCATCGGGTGGTTCGGCAGTTGCCGTGCAGGCCGGGCTTTGTATGGTTTCTTTGGGAAGCGACACAGGCGGGTCTGTAAGGCAGCCAGCTGATTTTTGTGGAATTGTAGGCCTAAAACCAACTTATGGCAGGGTTTCGCGTTACGGTCTCATCGCTTACGCATCGTCTTTCGATCAAATTGGAATTCTTTCAAAAAACATTGAAGACGCGGCATTGTTGCTGGAAGTGATTGCAGGAGCAGATGAGTTTGACAGCACCGTTTCGCTAAAAGAAGTTCCTGCTTACTGCAAAG
>JAFAFV010000039.1 GCA_023423285.1 Bacteroidota bacterium | reverse complement strand
TTTGAAATAGCTGCAGCTCCTATCGAACTGATAGACTATCATCAAAAATGCACGCTTGAATAACTTTGTACGACCGTACATGTAGTATTCTTCCTGTGCAAATCTTCAAATATGTCTCAGCCTGTATATAAAAATTTACTGGAACAATACGATTCCAAAGCTATTGTTTTAAAACAGCAACTCAACTGGCTCAGTTTTTCAAGACTTGTCTTATTTGGGTTGTTTTTGGTTTTAGGTTATAAGGCCACGCAAACCGGCAGTGAGCTGCACATTGGCGGCGCAACACTCGCGCTTGTTTTGTTTTTTATTATCATAAAACAATATGACCGGATAGAACAAAAAGTAATCTATTTTAAAGCGCTTGCTAAATTCAATAAAAACGAAATTGATTTTTTGGCCACCAACCGCTCGGCTTATGCAAGCGGGAAAATATATGAAGACGTGCACCATCCTTATTCTTATGATCTGGATCTGTTTGGAGAAGGTGGTCTGTTTTCTTATCTCAACCGCTGTTCTACCAGCTTCGGTAAAGAGGCGCTGTCAAAGGCTTTACTGCATCCGGATGTTGACCATATTCAGCAACGGCAGGAAGCAGTAGCTGAGTTGCAACAAAAAGTAACATTTCGCCAGCAATTGTTTGCACAGGGTAGTCTGCACGAAAGCAAAGAAAAAGATCTGCAAAAATTAATGCGCTGGGCGCAGGGGCCAACAGCAACTGTTAACCGCTTCCTGTATTATGTATTAATGATATTTCCTGCCATTACGCTGGGCAGCCTTGTTTATTACTTTGCTACAGAAAGTGACGCGGCTTTCAGAATTTTCTATTCTTCGTTTATTCTCAACCTGCTTATTGCTTTTTCGTTTGGTAAAAAGATTACTTCGCAGCTTTCAGTGTCCACATCCGTATCAAAAATTTTACAGAGTTATAAAGAGCAGCTAAGGCTGATCGAAAGCGAAAATTTCAAGTCGCCATTATTGCAGCAATTCCAGCAACAGTTAAAGCAGGATGCACGTCCGGCCTCTCAATTACTGAGCAGCCTTGCGTCGTTGTTCGAATACCTTGAAACGATTATCAACTTACTGGTAAGCATTTTATTGAATGGTTTGTTTTTGTTTCATGTGCACATTCTGTACAACCTGGGCAGATGGAAAAAACAACATGCTTCTAAAATTAACGGCTGGTTGCAGGTGATAGGTGAAGTGGAAGCGCTGAACAGTTTTGCAAATCTCTATTACAACAATCCAGGCTTTTGTATTCCACATGTTACTTCTGTGCCTACGCTGCAGGGCCAGGCACTGGGGCATGTATTGCTGAAAGCAGAAAATCGTGTATGTAACGATGTATCTTTTAACGAGCAGCGGTTTGTAATACTCACTGGTTCGAACATGAGCGGTAAAAGCACTTTTCTGCGAACGCTGGGCACCAACCTGGTGCTGGCAAAAGCCGGCTCGGTGGTTTGCGCCACGAAATTTAGTTTTTATCCTTTTGATGTGTTTGTAAGCATGCGCATTACCGACTCGTTGCAGGACAGTGAATCTTTTTTTTATGCTGAACTAAAAAGGCTGCAGGTTATTATTCAGCATTTGCAGGCGGGACATACCACTTTTGTAATACTGGATGAAATTTTAAGGGGTACCAACAGTAACGATAAGCGCAATGGCACCATCGGCCTTATTCGCAAACTAACTAAAGAAAATACGTTCGGTATTATTGCCACGCATGATGTGGTGGTGGCTGATCTGATGAAAGAGTATCCTGCTTATATTGCTAATAAAGCCTTTGAATCGCAGATCATTAACGATGAATTGCTGTTTGATTATAAACTGAAAGACGGCGTTTGTACCACACTAAGCGCATCGTACCTGATGAGAAAAATGGGTGTGATTGATGAAAACCACAATCACTAATTACTTTCATCAAAGCCTTTCCTAAACTTTTCAAGACATTGGCTTACAACCTTATCTTTGTAACCTTCAATATATAACAATGAGCGACCTGAAGATATACAACTCGCTTACGAGGCAAAAGGAAATATTTGAACCGATTACACCCGGGTATGTGGGTATGTACGTGTGCGGACCTACAGTTAGCGGTGAAAGTCATCTGGGGCATGCAAGGCCTTATATCACTTTTGATGTTGTGTACCGGTATTTCAACTATTTGGGTTACAAAGTACGCTACGTGCGCAATATTACTGATGCCGGACATTTTGAAGAGGAGGGCCGCGAGGCAGAGGACAAAATTTCTACTAAGGCTGTTTTGGAAAAACTGGAGCCAATGGAACTTGTGCAGAAGTACACCAATCTATTTCACTGGGCCATGCTTCAGTTCAACAATATTCCGCCCACTATTGAGCCTACTGCCACGGGCCATATTGTGGAGCAGATAGAAATGATCAAAAAACTGATTGCTGAAGGCTATGCCTACGAGCAAAACGGATCAGTGTATTTTGATGTAAAAAAATATGCTGCTGAATATGATTACGGAAAATTAAGCGGCCGCAAAATTGAAGACCTGTTAGAAGCTACCCGCGAACTGGAGGGCCAGGATGAGAAACGTAATGCGGCAGATTTTGCATTGTGGAAAGCTGCTCCACCTCAACACATCATGCGGTGGCAAAGCCCCTGGGGCGAGGGTTTTCCGGGGTGGCATATTGAATGCTCGGCCATGTCTACAAAATACCTGGGCAAGCAGTTTGATATACACGGCGGAGGTATGGACCTTCAGTTTCCGCATCATGAAAGTGAAATTGCGCAAAGCACCATTTGCAACCACGAAGCACCGGTGAGGTACTGGATGCATAATAATATGATTACCATCAACGGGCGTAAAATGGGTAAAAGCTACAACAACGTTATTAAATTAACCGAGTTGTTCAGTGGCGATCATCCTTTGCTTACACAGGCGTTCCATCCTATGGTGGTGCGGTTTTTTATTCTTCAAAGCCATTACCGCAGCACATTAGATTTTAGCAGTGAGGCGTTGCAAGCATCAGAAAAAGGGTTGAAAAGATTGTGGGAAGCCTACGAAAACCTTCAGAAAATAAAAGAACAAGCGGGTGTATTAAATCCCGAACCCGGCGATAAAGAACTGGATGAAAAAGTGGTAAAACTGGTTCATGAGTTTGAGGAATTCATCAATGATGATTTTAATACGGCAAAAGTTATTGCCAACATGTTTGAGCTGGCGCCTGTGATCAATGGCATTAAAGATAAACTGGTGCCTATTGAATCGCTTTCTTCTGCAACTTTTGAGCTGCTGCAAAACCAATTTAAAATCTTTATCGAAGATATTTTTGGCCTGAAAGGCGTATCTGAAGCTGATAACGAAAAACTGAAGGAAGTAATGAACCTGCTGATAGATATCCGCAAAGAGGCGCGCAGCCGCAAAGATTTTGTTACTTCAGATAAAATACGCAACCAGTTAGCTGCTATTGGTATTTCTTTAAAAGACGAAAAAGATGGAAGTGTGAGTTGGGCTGTTAACTAACGCGCTGTTTGAAATGATTTCATTTGTTTTTGTGAAACACTTAATGTTCATATATGCCATCTATACGAAATTTAATTTTACAGATTGCCTGCCTGTTCCCAGTTTTTGCAAGTGCTGCCTATCAGCCACCATCAACCAGTCCTAATGTAGTCATTATTTTTATGGATGATATGGGCTATGGTGATATTGAGCCTTATGGCGCGCAGCCTTATCGCACCCCGCATCTTAGCAAACTGGCAGCAGAGGGAATGCGCTTTACACAGTTTTATGCTGCACAGGGAGTTTGTTCTGCCTCCCGAAGTGCATTGCTTACGGGGTGTTACCCTACCCGCATTGGTATTCACGGCGCATTTATGCCCTGGAGTAAAATAGCATTGAACCCTGATGAAGAAACCCTGCCTGAATTGCTTAAGAAAAAAGGGTATGCTACAGGCATGGTAGGAAAGTGGCACCTGGGCAGCACGCAGCCATTCCTGCCTCTGCAAAACGGGTTCGATACTTTTTTTGGATTGCCATACTCCAATGATATGTGGCCGGTAGATTATGATGGCAGACAGGTTACAGACAGCACTAATAATAAGTTCAGGTATCCTCCTCTACCATTATTAGATGGGAATAATGTTATCCAAACGATCCAGACATTAGAAGACCAGGCAACCTTAACAGGCAGGTACACTGATAAAGCAATTGAATTCATCAGGAAAAATAAAAATCGCAATTTTTTCCTTTACGTGGCGCACTCTATGCCACACGCGCCTATCGCGGCAGGAAAGAATTTTTTAGGTAAATCGGGTCAGGGGTTGTATGCAGATGTGATGCAGGAGTTGGACTGGTCTGTTGGAGAGATCAAAAAAACACTGAAGGAAAATGGGCTGGATAGAAAAACCATGATCATTTTTACAAGCGATAATGGCCCCTGGCTTAATTATGGAGATCATGCCGGTAGCAGTGGCGGGCTTAGGGAAGGAAAGGGAACACACTGGGACGGCGGGGTGAAAGTTCCTTGTATCATAAGCTATCCGGGAGTAATTGAACCGGCCTCCGTAAGTAACCAATTGGCTTCCAATATAGATATTTTGCCTACGATTGCTTCTCTCTGCAAGGCGCCGCTTCCCGCAAAAGAAATTGACGGTATTAATCTAATGCCACTGTTAACCGGCGAATTCAGTGCAAGAGGACGTGAAAATTTTATATATTATTATGACGTTAATAATCTCAAAGCCATTCGAAATGAACGCTGGAAGTTGGTATTTGATTGCAAATCGAGAACCTATAAAAAAGACGCGCCAGGCATTGGGGGGTGGCCAGGTAAAACCAGTATAGAAAATGTGCAACTCGCACTATACGACCTAATGCATGATCCGGGTGAGAATTTTGATGTAAAGGACAAATATCCGGGTATTGTGAAACAGCTTAATTCAATTGCCCGCCAATATCGGGAAGACTTAGGTGATGGGTTAACTAAAACGATAGGCACTAAGGTAAGGCCTGCTGCACAGGTGCCCGGCAATTGACATATTGCAAAGCCTCAGTTTTTCTCAAATACCTATTTTTGCGGCTATGTTCAAACTATGGGCAAGTATTAAAAAAGACTGGCTGATACTTATGCGCGATAAAATGGGCCTTGCGCTCATGTTTATCATGCCCATTGTATTGGCAATCGTTATTGCATCTGTGCAAAACAGCACTTACGAGCTGGTAAATGATAAAAAAATTCCCCTGCTCATTTTAAATAAAGATACCGCTGCACCTGCGGCCGAGCTGGAAACTGCCCTCAATAAAAGCGGCATGTTTATTATAAAAAAAATTGCTGCAACCGAAACCGATTCAACCCTTAAGCAAAAAATGCAGGACAAAGAAGCATTGCTGGGGCTGGTCATACCTGAAACATATTCTAATGATGTGCTGCTGAAGGCAGAAAATATTTCGGCACAGGCACTACAGGTAATTTCAGTTACTGCAGATGATACTACTGCAGATGAGAACACGCCTGTTACGGCTGCTGCCATTGCGTTGTATTATCACCCCGTGCTGCAGCCTTCTTTCAGGCAGGGTATTGAGGGTGCGTTAAACAGTGTGCTGCAAATTGTGCAAAGTAAATATATCGTTAGGCAGTTGTACAGCGGAATCAATGATCAGGCTGCCATTCCTGATTCGCTGGAACACCAGATCCTTACGAATCAAACGCCTATTGATCAACATGCCATTTCAAAAGACATGGACGCTGCGGTGCCTAATGCCACGCAGCATAACATTCCTGCATGGACGGTTTTTGCCATGTTCTTCATTGTTATCTCCCTGGGCAGCGGTATTGTTCGGGAAAAAATGAGCGGCAGCTTTTTACGATTGAAAACAATGCCCACGCCATTGTCGGTAGCCATTATTTCTAAGCAAATTACTTATATCATAATTACCATTTTACAGGCTGTTATCATCTTTGGTTTAGGTAAATGGATGTTTCCTCTTATAGGCTTGCCAGCTTTAAATTTCCCACAGGATCAGTTAGGCCTTTTGCTGGTAATTTTTATTTGTGGATGGTGTGCCACCAGCTTTGCTATTTTTATAGGTGTTTTTTGTAAAACGCAGGAACAAAGCAACGGTATTGGTGCTATTTCTATTGTACTATTTGCAGCCGTAGGCGGGCTTTTAGTGCCTTCGTTTGCCATGCCAAAGTCGTTTCAAACTGTTATGCAGTTGTCTCCATTGCATTGGTGCCTCGAAGCTTTTTACGGCTTATTTTTAGAAGGCGGCGTTTTAAGAGATGTGCTTAAAGACATCGTTCCTATACTCATCATCACCATTATATTGCAGGTTGGTGCCTGGCTGGGCATGAAAAGGCAGCACTATATTTAACCTTACGAACTTTTTCTCTATTATTTAAGTTCACTTATAAAAATAAACGTGCAGAAAAAAATTAAAGTTTGTTTCTAATTATGTTTTGTATGTAAAATTTCTTTACATTTGCACTGGTGTTTTTCATAGGTTAGCAACGGCCAGCTCTTTTTAGGGCAGGCCTTTTTTTTACTGCCTAACATGTTAGATTGCAAGTGATTAATATATATACAGATAGGTAAGATTAGCTCTATATAACACCATTTTCACATTCTAAAATCTTTAATTGAAGTTAAGATCAGACCAGGTAAGCGCCAATGATCTTTCCGTCTTCCACTTCTACAAAAATATGTTCCTGCATCGTGGTGGCTAACTGAATGCCCTTGTAATTGGCGCCAATAGGAAACAGGGCGTGGCTGCGCTCTACCAATACCATGGTGCGTATTTTTTTGGGGTGATAGTCTAAAAAAGGCTTTAATGCATACAGCAGGGTTTTACCACTATTGCTCACATCGTCAATTAAAATTATCACCTTGTTGTCAAAAACAGGTGTTTCACTCAGAATTACTTCGTCTGGGTCTTTTTTGTTAAGCGTTAATGTCAGCAAGTGTACCTTTATGTCAGATGCTTGTTCTACGATTTTTTTAATATGTTTGGCAAGTACAATGCCTTTATCAGCAATCCCCACAAAAATGATCTCTTCTTCATCAATATTATTTTCAATCACTTCAAGCGCCAGCCTGCTTAATTTTTTTTCAATTACAGGTGCATGGAGTATATAATTTTTAGTATGGCTCATAGTAAGGCTTGCTTTTACGCTAAATTATGAATTGTGTGGAAACAAAATGTAAATTGCATGATTAAATGAGGGTTAACATTGTAGCCAGCCTGTTAATGTAGTTTGCTTTTATAATTACCAATATCAGCTTATATGCAAAGCATACAGCAAATTTTATTTATTGTAATCACTGCCCTAACTGTATTTATTTTTTACAGGAAAGCCGTACAAATAAAGCAAAACATCAATTTGGGCCGCGATGAAAAAATTGATGACAACAAGACGTTGCGGTGGCGCAATGTGCTGCTGCTGGCTTTCGGGCAAAAAAAAATGTTTCAAAACCCGCTGGTTGGGGTACTTCATTTTTTTGTGTACGCAGGATTTATAATCATCAATGTAGAAATTCTGGAGATCATCCTGGATGGAATTTTTGGTACTCACAGGTTGTTTGCCGGCATGTTGGGCAGTGCATATAAATTTCTTATCAATGCTTTTGAAGTGTTGGCATTGATGGTACTTGTTTGTTGCGCTGTTTTCTTAATCAGAAGAAATATTGTAAAAGTAAAACGCCTTGTGCACAGCGATCTAAACGGCTGGCCTAAAAGCGATGCGAATTACATTTTAATAGCAGAGATCATTTTAATGTCTTTGTTTTTAACCATGAACGCCGCCGACACCCTGCTTCAAACGCGTGGAGCCGAAGATTATTCAAGGCATCTTACCGGTAATTTCATCATTTCACAATACCTGCATCCTGTTTTAGATACCTATAATAATACTGTAGTTATGTTTGTGGAGCGTGCTTGCTGGTGGTTGCATATTTTAGGCATTTATGCTTTTTTAAACTATCTGTCGTACTCAAAACACCTGCATATCTTGCTGGCTTTTCCCAATGCGTATTACGCCAGGCTTGAACCAATGGGGAAAATGGAAAATATGCCTGCTGTACAAAATGAAGTGTTGTATGCCATGCAGCCAGAACTGGTTGCTGCAGACGCACCTGCGCCCGAACGGTTTGGTGCAAAGGATGTAACTGACCTTTCATCGAAAAATTTATTAGACGCCTATACTTGCACTGAGTGTGGTCGCTGCACTGCTGCCTGTCCGGCTAATATCACAGGCAAACTTCTTTCCCCACGCAAGATTATGATGGATACACGTGACAGGATGGAAGCGCTGGGCAAAGCCAGGAGGCAAAAAAATACTGAGACTGATGCAAAGACTTTATTGCACGATTATATTTCGGTAGAAGAACTACGCGCCTGCACCAGCTGCAATGCCTGTGTGCAGGAGTGCCCCGTCAGCATCAACCCGCTTGATATTATTTTGCAGCTACGCCGCTACCTTGTTATGGAAGAAAGCAATGCCCCGCAAGAGTGGAGTGCTATGTTTGGTAACGTGGAAAATAATTTTGCTCCCTGGAAATTTAGTCCCGACGAGCGGGATAAATGGATGCACGGTGCAGAGCAAGCATCCTAATCAAATAATTGTAACTGCACAGATTGTTCATATTGCGGCATTTCAATGCGGCGGGTGGGTGTGCTTCCCCCAGTGATCGTATACACTTCTGAAGCTTCATAACGGCTGGCAACGGTTACCAAAGTATTCCCCGCATGCGCGGCAAAAGTAGCTGCTGCCAGTTCAGGCGTATTACTTTCTTTTGAAAGATGACTTAAACACACATGCGACATAAATTGCGGGCGATGGTTTAAAAACAATTCAAGCGCCTGCCTGTTGCTCATATGGCCAACATCGCTGCTGATGCGCCTTTTTAAATAATATGGATAACGGCTGTTTTGCAGCATGTCGTCATCATAATTACTTTCTATAAAAACTGCGTGGCACTGTTTAAAATAACGTATAACCTGGGGACAGGCTGTGCCAATATCTGTTATAACACCCACAGTGATACCGTTGTAAGATATTATAAAACTATGTGGGTCATCAGCATCGTGTTTTTTACTAAAAGCAGTTACCAGCAAACTGCCAATCTGTATTTTTTCATCAGCACAAAATGGTTTTGAAAGATGCTTGATAAGGAACGGGCCTTTAAGCGCGGTTTTGTCGGTGATGTATACAGGTAATGCGTACTTGTTAGCAAGTTTTTTAAGCCCCTTTATATGGTCAGTATGCTCGTGCGAAACAAATACGGCTTTAACGTGGTGGATGTTGAGGTTTCTTGCCTCCATCCGCCGTTCAATTTCGCGGCACGGGATGCCTGCATCTACCAGCACAGCGTCTTCATCATTACCAATATAATAACAATTGCCGTTACTGCCTGAGTTTAAAGATGCCATTTGTAATGCCATGAATTTTTTGGGATGTTGATCAACTTTGCGGTGCAATATCTCTAATATTTGCGATAAAATCAATGTAAACTTTGTGTAATATATTAGAACAATTCCTGCTAAATATCAGTTTTGCCTGATACAGAATGAAATAACTTTGTGCATATTAATGATTCAGCCTTAAAATTTTTTATATGAATGATGTTGTAAACACGCAGCAGCTTAATGCGCCGGAGATGATAAAAAAGCTGGCAGAGCAAATTAAGATTTGTATTTTTTGTACCAATCTTAGTGAGCAGCCTTTTGCCGCCAGACCTATGATCATTCAGGAAGTGGATGACAGAGGCGATATTTGGTTTTTAAGCTCGGAAGTGAGCGATAAAAACATAGAGGTAAAAATGGATGATAAGGTGCAACTGTTATTTTGCGATATAAAAAGCAGTGAATACCTGAGTGTGTACGGCAGCGCGTATATTTATAAAGAAAAGAAAATTATTGACGCTAAAGCAAAACACTCTGTAAAAGCCTGGATTCCTGATGGAACTAACGATCCAAACATTGCTTTGATCCGCATTATTCCGGAAGATGCGTTTTACTGGAATAGTAAAACCAGATCGAATATAACGTTAATGAAAAAAGTGAGATAAGATACCAGATAAAAAAATCCTGGAGAACCAGAACTTTAATTTCTTAAGCGGATTTGTTCGTGCTGCTTTTCATCAGCGATGCTAAAAGTAAAATTAATACAGCACCGCCAATTACCCATACCCATGGGGAGGCAAAAAAGTTACTGTTGTTTTCTGAACTAATATTTACCTGCCCATTTTGCGCAAAGGTGATAATGCTTACGAGTACAGATAAAAAAATTACAGATAGTGTTTTGTAGCCGGATTGAAGTCTTTGTTTCATAAATATACGGTTTGAGGGTTATGCTAACTTAGCCACTCCAATATTATGCCAATCTTTTACTAAAAGAAATGCATCACATTGAATTAGTTAACAATACTAAAGGGCTTGCATAAAAATTGCTGTGCAAAGATAGCTTAAAACAAGTAATGTTACGGATTAGAGGCAATTGCTAACAATTGTTTAATTTGCCCGTATGATTCCATTAACCCGGTTTTTTGTTTCGATAACATTAAAAAAATGTTTTCAGGCAGGTCTTTTTCAGCCAAGGCATCATCGTATGCTTTTTGTACAGACTCTTCAATAGTTTCGCACGCCGAAAGGATGTATCGCGCTTCTCCCCCAATAAAGATCGCCTTTATATCCATCCAGGTACGGTAAATTTTACCTGCTCCTGATGTGCCATCGACCACTTCCGTTTTTAGTTGACTTATTGATTTGCTTAATTCAATTTCATATGCTTTGCTATCATTGATCATTGTTACAAATAGTTCCCGTAAATTGGAATAGCCGACTTCTAGGTGGACAATGGCGTGTTCATACCCCGCTATCCGGTCATTGTTAATCTGAACCAAATCATTCAAAACTTCTGCTGTCTGTTCGGTATTCATATAAGTGTAATTTATATATCGCAATTATTTTTTAGAATCTTGTAGTAAATTTTTCAAAATCCAGAAAAAATCATTCCAAACTATTGCATAAAGGCTCGGTTTTTGTTATTTTTATTGACCGATACCCAGACAGTAAAACTTTTAATGTCAACCAATTGAGCCGCACACTTAGAAAAATCTTAAAAATCTTTCTGTGGATAGTTGCAAGCATAATCGTACTTGTAATAGGTGTGGTGGTTTTTATCAATACACCTGTCGGCCAGAATTTCGCCAAGAACAGGGTGATTACTTACCTCAAAACAAAAACCGACACAGAGATTAGCCTTGAAAGGCTTAGAATCAGTTTTCCAACAACGGTTGAACTAAACAAATTTTTTATTGCCGATAAAAAAAAGGATACGCTTTTGTATGCCGATCGGTTTCTGGTTGATCTGAATATGTGGGCGCTGCTTAAGAATAAAGTAGAGTTGAAAAATCTGGAGCTTGAAAAAGTACGGGCTAATATTTATCGCAGGCATCCAGATACGGTTTTTAATTATCAGTTCCTGGTAGATTCACTCATGTCAAATCAAAGCAAGCCGGAAGATGAGGTGGCAAAAGATACATCGGCAGCCATAAAATTTGACCTGGATAAAATTGTTTTTGAAGATGTGCAACTGCGTTTCATTGACGATGTAGTGGGCAATGATGCCGCCGCTTATATAGGGCAACTAAACGCTGAGGTAAATAAATTCAATCTGGACCAAATGCATTATGTGCTGGATAAATTTGCACTTACCAATACTCGCCTTTTATATGCCCAAAATAAACCGCTTACTGTTTTGCAGCAGGTAATTGACAAAAGTATAGATGAAGCGAAAGCAGAAAAAGGCAAACTTCCTTTAATTGAATTTAATGATTTAATGCTCGAAAATATACATCTTAATTATGATGACGGGCTTTCTGATACGCATGCGGCCGCCACGCTAAACGAAGTAGCTTTCAAAGATCTTTTTATTGATCTTACCAATGGGATGTATAAATCAACCGATGGCGCGCTGAACAATTCAATCATCAAATTTGCTTACAGACCTACGCCTGCTAATAAAGCCGCTTTAGAAAAAACGGCCGACAGTTTATCGCAATCCACCTTTAGCCTGTATTTGGATAAAATTGCTCTGAATAATAATAAAATAAAATTTGATAATCTTTCACAGCCAAAACTATATGGCGTGCTGGATTACAACCACCTGAACATTACAGATATTGGCATTGCAGCACAGGGGATAGTCATTGACAGCGGCATGATCAAAGCACAAATTACCGGCGCAAGGCTTACTGACAGTTCCGGATTTGTGTTGAGCGAATTGAGAGGAAACATGATCTACGATGACCAGCAATTACGCGTTGATAATTTCTTACTCAAAACCCCGCAATCACATATAGAAAATACCAGCGTGTTAAACTATACTTCTCAGCAAGATCTGAGCAAGAATCCTGAAAAAGTAAAACTATCAGTCAACTTCAGGCCATCAGTGGTTCATATGCGTGATGTGCATTACCTGTCTCACGCCGTGCCAGCCGATTACAGGAACCAGAAAATAAATATGGCTGCCGCGGCTACAGGCTTTTTGAACAATCTGGATATTACCCGGCTGCAAATAAGCGGCCTTAAAAACACGCAGTTGGATATTGCAGGCAATGTGAGGGGCTTGCCAGATATAGATAAAACATTCTTCAACCTCAACATTAATAAACTGCAAACTTCTAAGGGCGATGTGATGGCATTTGTTCCACGAGGATCTGTGCCTTCGTCTGTCAATCTTCCCAATTTTATTGCAGCCAATGGAACATTCAGGGGTTCTGTTACCCAGTTCAACACCAACATGAATATTCGTACAGATATGGGTGGGGCTAGTGTAAATGGAACGGCAAATATTGCCAAGGGCCGGGAAACCTATAATGCAAGGCTGAAGCTGAATAACTTTGACCTGGGCAGGCTGCTGAAGCAAAACGATCTGGGCAGGGTAAGTCTTACAGCGAATGTGAACGGCAGAGGTTTAGAACCCAACCGTATGAATGCAAAATTGAAGGGTACCATACACAGCGCAGGTTACAATGGGTATACTTATCGCAACCTTTCATTGGAGGGTTCTTATGCCGGACAAATAGTTGCCGTAAACCTCAACAGCACTGATCCCAATGCCAATTTAAGTTTGAACACAAATATCAATATGGCGGGTAAAAGTCCATCCTTAAAAGGTAACATGGATTTACGAATGGTAGATCTGCAGCAACTTAATTTTTCTGAAACAGAATTCAAGCTTTCGGGCCTGGGAACTTTTGATTTTACCAATATCAATCCTGATGCACTCAATGGTAATGCTTACTTCACCGCGCTGCAAATTGTAAAAGACGGGCAGGCCATCAAACTTGATACTGTTTCATTGGCCGCGGCATCTTCACCCGAAGGCAGCAGCATTGATTTCAGATCAGAGGCTGTAACTGCACGCCTGGAGGGGCAATACCAGCTTACCAATATTGGCCAGGCCTTTATCAATACCCTAAATAAGTATTATGAAATTGGTGAAACAAAACAAATCCCTCCTCAGCGTATGACCTTTGCCATCAATATTATTAATGGTCGGCTGATACAAAGTTTTGTACCTGCACTCAACCATATTTCACCTTCAACTATTACAGGTTTGTTAGATACACAGCAGGACAGCCTGGTCGTAAAAGGAAATTTTCCCCATATTATTTACGACAGCTTTAACGTGAAGAACACCGTTTTAAATATAGATAACAGGCAGGCTGCACAATTAAATTATGGCTTAAATGTAGGTAGCGTGGAAAGCCCTGCCATTCAATTATATAATTCTGAAGTAAGCGGTGCAGCAGCCAATAACCAGTTAGGCGTTAATATCATGCTGCGCGATAGTGAAGACATAAACAAATATAGGATTGGCGGCAAATTCACGGTGAAAGATGAAACCTATCAATTTACTCTGGATCCCGATAAATTGCTTTTGAATTATGATACATGGCAGGTGGCACCTGATAATCTCATTCAGTATGGAAAAGGTGGCGTGTATGTAAGAAACTTTACCATCAGCAATAGCGGGCAGTCGCTATCAGCCAACAGCATTTCGACACAACCTAATTCACCAGTACGAGCCACGTTCAATAATTTTCAGTTGGAAACGCTGACGCGCTATGCAGATCAGGATACGGCCTTGCTTGGAGGTGTTATTAACGGGGATGTGCAGGTAAGAAATCTTACTGCAAGTCCTCAATTTGAAGCCGACCTTACCATTGATGGCCTGAGATACCAGAAAGATTCAGTGGGGAATGCAGCCATTAAAGTGAACAATTATACCGATAATGCATTTCGGGCAGATATCTCTTTAACAGGAATTCATGATGTTCGCATCAACGGTCTATACTACACCGAGCCGGCAAGCACGCTGGATGCAAAAATTGACATCAACAGGGTTGACCTTCGTTATATTGAAAGCCTTAGTGGTGGCCAAATCAGGAATGGTACAGGTACCATAACCGGGGCCCTTACTGCTAAAGGCAAACTCAGTTCTCCGCAACTGCTGGGCGACATACAATTTAATGATGCCGCTCTTACGGTTGCCATGCTTAATTCCTATTTCCGTATAGAAGATGAAACATTATCGCTTACCGGTGAAGGCATTCAATTAAATACATTTACCATTCGCGATTCGCTGGGGCAGCCTGTGGTATTGGATGGTTTTGTTTACACCAAAAATTACTCAGATTTTGCTTTCGATCTTGACGTCAAAGCTGAAAATTTCAGAGCCATGAACTCAACGGCTGCCGATAATGAACTGTTTTACGGAACCGTATTTCTTGATTTGGATGCGCACATTGGCGGTGACCTGAATAAACCCGAAGTGGCTTTTGATGCTGCCATAAATGAAGATACCCGGTTCAATTTCGTCATTCCTGATAACGACCCCGTGGCGGCAGATCATCAGGGAATTGTTGAATTTGTAGACCTTAGCGATTCCATTTACAATGCGCGCATACCTCTAAATGTAGACAGCCTGACAAGGTCAAGCATTAGGGGTGTGGATATTTCAGGAAATCTGACTATTGATAAAGATGCAGAAATTTCCATAATTGTTGACCCGCGCAATGGCGATGCGTTGAGAGTAAAAGGCCAGGCAGACCTAAGCGTTCAAATGGACCCCAGCGGTAAAACATCACTTACAGGCCGTTACGAAATTTCTGAAGGAGATTACATTCTAAGCGTGGGAGGCCTTGCCAGGCGGGAATTTGAAATACAGCAGGGCAGTTCTGTGCAATGGACAGGCGCACCCACCGAAGCCAATATTGACATTACTGCAATATACGAAGCTAACGTGTCGCCCATTGACCTTGTGGCTGACCAGATACAAGGGCTGGACCAGGCCACCAGAACCACATACCGCCAGCGCATGCCGTTCCTGGTGTACTTAAAAATGACTGGCGAACTATTAAAACCCGCTATTGCCTTCGAACTTGATATGCGCGAAAACGATCGGAACGCTTTCAATGGCATTGTATACACGCGCATACAGCAGGTAAACAGTAACGAAAGCGATTTAAATAAGCAGGTTTTTGCACTGCTGGCACTGAACCGCTTTGTATCTGACAATCCATTTCAAAGCTTAGCTGGTGGCAGCACCGTATCTTCTCTTGCAAGGCAAAGTGTGAGCCGGCTGCTTACAGAGCAGTTAAACAATCTTGCAACCAATCTTATACAAGGCGTTGATATTAATTTTGAATTGACATCAGGCATGGATTATACCACCGGATCAGAACTTGGCCGTACCGATTTGGAAGTGGGTTTGACAAAACGTTTGCTCAACGACAGGCTCTCTGTAACAGTTGGTAATAATTTTGCTATAGAAGGTCCGATGGCCAACCGGCAGCCCGTACAATTAGCAAGCAATGTAAATATTGAGTACATGCTTTCCCGGGATGGCCGCTACCGCCTGCGCGCCTACAGGCGCAACCGCACTGAGGGCATCATTGAGGGTCAGATCATTGAAACCGGAGTGGGTTTTATGATGGTGGTAGATTACAACAGATTCAGAGAAGTGTTTGAAAGTTTTGAAAAACGCAGCAAGCGTGACAACACAGGCAGGATAGAAGAATAACTGCTTAGGCAGCAATGCTGGTAATACAGAAAAATGGTTAATAAAGTAAATATATTATTATTGATAACTTCAGTATTGTTGCTGGGCGCCTGCAGCAGTACTAAATACTTGAAACCTGGTGAAGTGCTTTATACCGGTGCAGACGTTAAGATCAATCCTGATTCAGCGAAAAAAGTGAAAGGTGAAAAAGACCTGCGCGAAACACTAACCGGCTTAACCAGGCCCGTGCCAAATAAAACTTTTTTAGGCATCAGGTACAAATTATTCTTTTACAACCTGGCAGGTGAGCCAAAAAAAGAAAAAGGCTTCAGGCACTGGCTGCGCAATAAGCTGGGTGAACCGCCGGTATTGATGAACCAGGTAGATATCAACAGCAATGTGCGGGTGTTGCAAAGCTACCTTATGAGTAAGGGATACCTGCAGGCATACGGCGATGGCGAAAAAGTGGTGAAAGACAAAAAAGGAAAAGCTGTTTACCGTATGTTCACGCATGAGCGGTACACCATAAATAACATCACATTTCCTGTTGTTGATACCAATTATGAGATCACCAGTATAATTAATGATAAAAACGACAAAACCTTATTAAAGAAAGATAAGTTTTATGACCTGGATGTATTTAAAGCTGAACGTGTACGCATTGACAACGATTTGAAGGAAAGCGGTTATTATTATTTCAGCCCGGATTATATTTTAATGCAGGTGGACAGTACGGTTGGTAATCACCAGGTAGATGTTTACTTAAAGTTGAAGGATGAAACGCCCATGGCTGCCCTTAAGCCCTATTATATAAGAAATATCAACATTTATCCCAACTACACACTCGACAGAGATTCGGTGATAAGAATTGGGGAACCGGTGCAGTTTAAGGATTTTTCAATTTACGATCCATATAATACATACAAGCCCAGGCTTTTTGAGCGCTTGATATTTTTTGAAAAAGGAGAAAAATACAATCGTAAAGATCATGCGCTGAGCCTGAACAGGCTGGTGAACATCGGTACTTTTAAATTTGTAAAAGCAGAGTTTACACCTCTTGATACGCTTTCGAGCAATAATATGGATGTAGATTTCATTCTTACCTCGCTGAAAAGAAAAGCGCTCACTTTTGAAGTGGCCGGCATTTCAAAGTCTAACAACTTTGTGGGCTCTGAAGTGAAACTCTCACACATCAACAGAAACACTTTTAAAGGCGCAGAGCAACTGCGCATCACCCTTTCCGGCGGTTTTGAAAAACAGGTGAGTGGCCAGCACGGCAATGCCAACTCCTACTCCTTAGGAGCAGAGGCCAGACTTACCTTTCCCCGGTTTGTTTTTCCCATTTGGGACTTTGACAGCTACAATGCCTTCGTGCCCAAAACACATATTACCATTGGCGCGCAAATGATGAACCGCGCACGGTATTACACCCTGCTTTCCGGCACAGGCGAGTTTGGCTATATCTGGAAAGGCAATCAGTACAACGAGCATGAGTTCAATCCATTGTCCATAAGCTATATCAAAACCACCAATACTACAGACAGTTTTGCCCGCATGCTGGAGCGGCTTCCTATGTTGAAGCGAAATTTTGAGAATCAATTCATCATCGGGACAAATTATACCTATACTTATACCAACCAGTTTCAGGATTACAGGCGCAATAATATTTTATTCATTGGCTCTGCCGAAAGTGCCGGAAACCTTATTAACCTGTTTTTACCTACGGATGCTGACGGTAAAAAACGCCTCTTTAATACTGTAACCAATCAGTACCTAAGGCTTGAAGCGGATTTTAGAGATTATTATAAATTAAAAAGAAATAAAACCACTTTAGCCGGCAGGATGAACATTGGTTATGGAATTCCGCACGGTAACAGTGAAAATCTGCCTTATGTGCGTCAATTTTTTGCAGGCGGCGGAAATGACATCAGGGCGTTCCGTGCACGCTCGCTGGGTCCCGGCACATTTAATGTAAACAGGGATACTCTGCAGCTATTTGCTGATCAGGGGGGAGATATTAAGTTTTTAACCAGCGCAGAACTGCGGGCTAAAATCTACCGCTTCATTCACGGTGCTGTGTTTTTAGATGCCGGTAATATATGGCTGGCCAGGGAAGATTCTACAAGGCCGGGAGGCAAGTTCAATTTTGGAAGGGCTTTTAGCGAGATAGCAGTGGGCGGCGGCGTAGGCTTAAGAATTGATGTAAACATTCTTGTAGTACGTGCAGACCTTGCCATGCCGCTGCGCAAACCTTACGAGCAGGCAGGCAGCCGTTGGGTATTCAATCAAATTAAATTTGGCGATCCGCAGTGGCGCAGAGATAATCTGATTCTTAACCTGGGCATAGGATATCCTTTCTAAAAATTCATCAGTTATGAATGCAAAAAACAAGAAGGCAGAACCAAAGGAAAAACCTGAAATGAAGCAGAAGCGTGGCTTTAAACAAAAGCTGAAAGATATTTGGGATGTAATCAAAGCATCTGTGAAAGGTTTTGCCGAAGATAAAGTTCCTAAGTTAAGCGGATCACTGGCGTATTTCACGGTATTTTCCATACCACCGCTGCTCACTATTATTCTTTCCATTGCCACAATGGTTATTGCCAATGATTATGATGTAAAGCAAACGTTGTTTGCGCAGTTAGACCAACTCATAGGGCAACAATTATCATCGAGCATTGAAGGTTTTGTAAACAATGCCAGCCTTTCAGGTAAAAACAATATTGCGCTGATTATTGGCATAGTATCTCTTGTTATTGGTTCTACGGCTGTATTTACAGAAATTCAGGACAGCATCAACTCTATTTGGGAGGTAAAGCCAGTTCCTAAAAAAGGCTGGCTGAAAATAATCATGAACCGGTTATTATCCTTTTCAATCGTTATTGGGCTTGGGTTTATTTTGCTGGTATCGTTAGTTATAAGCGGTATATTAAACAGTATGCAGGGCCAGCTTCAACAAATTTTTCCGGGGCTTTCGCACATCATTATTATGGTTTTCTCTACAATGTTGAGTTTTGTAGTGATCACATTGTTATTTGCAGTAATCTTTAAGGTGTTGCCTGATGTGATCCTTCCCTGGAAACCGGCATTGATCGGTTCTGCGGTTACAGCTGTTTTATTCGGCGTAGGTAAATTACTTATAGATATTTATATCACACAGGCAAATCCCGGTGTGGTATTTGGTGCAGCAGGTTCCATTGCGCTGCTTCTTGTTTGGGTGTATTACACCGCCTTCATTTTGTATTTTGGGGCAGAACTGACGCAGGCCATTGCTGAAAAATATTACGATGGTATAAAGCCCAGCAAATATGCCGTGCACCTTAAAATAGTGGAAGAAGAAAAAGAAGTGGATGAACTGCCGCCACAGCACCCCGAAGTAACAAACTGATCATAGATTGTAAAATGTAATTGCATTTCCTCCAAAAAAAAATCCTTTTCAACTTCTGAAAAAGATTGGAAGTATTTGTCAACAATACTTTTCATAATCTCATAAGAGTAGGATATTAAGTATACGCGGGCCAGTCGCTGCCAAAAACAGGCGTTGCATACCAAAGGTGTTTAGCAGTACATCCATGTAGGGGCACAAAGTCGGCCGGTTATTAATGCAATATTATTGGTAAGATCAAACATGACCGATCAACTTAGAGAGGCAATTTACTATATTATAAATTACGTAATAAGTTAGCATTCTTTTTTAGCGCCCTCGCAGAATCCTGGCACTAACGAAAGTTTGGCTACACAATGCAAACTTTTATTATGTTCAATGTGATTAATACCTTCTGATCTGTTCCTTCAAAAGTTTACGTGCAAAGTGAATGCGGCTTTTAATGGTTCCAAGGGGTTCTCCCAGGTAATCCGAAATTTCCTGGTATTTATAGCCTTCAAAATATAATTGAAAAGGAACTTTGAATGTCTCTGGCAGACCATCAATAGCTGTTAATATCTCTTTTTCCCTCAGGGAACCTTCAGCAGTGTTTGATACTGCAACCTGGCTCATATTGATCAGGTAATCTTCGGGGGTGCTGTCAAAAACGGTTCTGCGCTTCGAGTTACGGCGGTAATCATTTATAAAAATGTTCCGCATAATAGTAAACAACCAAGCCTTTATATTGGTGCCACGATTGTATTTATCATGATTGGCAAGCGCCTTATAAAGCGTTTCCTGGTAAAGGTCATTGGCCGATTCATTGTTCTTTGTAAGATTTATGGCAAACGGCTTTAAAAAATCTGAATTTTCTACCAATAAGTCATTAAAGTCTTTTTTTGCCATAGTGAACCGGAGTTTTTTGTGATTGTGCTAAGATAATAGTTAAACACTAATAAGTTTGAACAGCAACCAATTTATAACAAAAACTTTACCAAACCCTTTTCCTGCCAATTCTACAGCCTGGGGTTTAGAAGTTGGCCGGAAGCGAGTAGATTGTGAAGTTCGCGCGGCGCTGAAAACGATTTTAAGCGTTCAATATGACCGCTGTGATGTACATCTGTACCGATGAGCGAGTAAAAACCATTGTTTAGAAAATGGCGGGCCAGGTCGTGTACTTCGCGCCCGTAACCACCAGCCAGTGAAAGTAAATTGAGCTGAAACAGGCAACCGTTGGCTTTCAGTTCATCAAACACCTGCAGATTTTTTGCAAGATAAGTGTAGCGTTCAGGATGCGCTAATATGGGTTGATAGCCGGCCATCATCAGGTTAAAAATGGTTTCTTTCATGTTGATAGACATGTGCATCACCGAAAACTCAACCAAAACAATATTGCTGCTTATGGTAAGCAGTGGTTCTTTTTTACGGATCAGTTCCGCGGTGTGTTCATCCAAAAAATACTCTGCGGCCGCGCAGATCTCAATATCCAACTGGTTTTCTTTTAATGCCTCTTGTAAGATGTGTAATTTTTCGCTAATGATTTTCGGGGTGTTTTTATACATATCCCAAAAAATGTGCGGTGTGGTGATGAGTTTGCTATAACCCATGTCTTTCAGCCCTCTTATTAACTGTATAGAAGTTTCAAGGTCTGGTGAGCCGTCATCTATGCCGGGTAAAAGATGCGAATGCATATCCGTTTTAATGGATGCATAATCTACCACTGTATTTTTATTCTTTTTTTTGGAGAAAAGTCCGAACATGAGTTTTGGATTTTAGTAGTTAGATTTCCCCTTAGTTTGCATTAGTTCATAATAAAGTTTTCTAAAGTCTGCGGCCAACCTTTGCACGCTGAACCTTTCGATTACCCAATCTGCACTGTTTTTGCCCAGGTTGTGACGTAGCTGATCGTTATTCACCAGCGATAAAAGGTTTTTGCAAAAAGTTTGCCTGTCTGTTATATCTGACAAAAGTGCTGTCTGGTTCTCTATAACAATATCCTGAATGCCACCCACCCGCGTAGAAACTATAGGCTTATTAGCTGCTTGCGCTTCAATCAAACTTACCGGTGTGCCCTCGTTTAGGGAGGTGAGGCAAATAATATCCAGCCCTGCATTAATGATGTCAATATCGGTGCGCCAACTGGTAAAGGTGAGCGGGCGGGCGGGGGTATGCTTTTCTCCAAATTTTGTAAATGGAATGCGAAGCGCGTTGGCAACGTTTTCAATGGCTTCCCTTGTTTCACCATCGCCAATAATAAAAGCCCTGATTTTTTTATGTGTATTTTTTAAAACATATGCGAGTGCTTCAATAAAAAGGTTGTGATTTTTTACCGGAACCAGCCGCCCTGTAATGCCAATGGCTATTTCATCATCCTTGATGTCAAATTCAGTTCTAAATTTTTCTCTCTTTGCCTGAGGATCCGTATAAAACCTGTCAAGCTCAAAGCCCAGTGGCACAATTTTAAACTTTTGGGGGTTGGCAATTTTAAAATCGGCGCTTAACTCTTTTTTCTGCTGCTCGCTAATGGCTATCAGTGCGTCGCTCCGTAGTGCCATAGCTCTTTCAATGTTCAGAAACACCTGCGTTTTTGCCTTTCCAAAATAAGAATGAAACACATGGCCATGATAAGTGTGTACAATTACAGGCACCTTTGAAGTGATGGCAGCCAGCCTGCCTACAGCGCCGGGCTTGGCGGCATGAGTGTGTACAATATCAGGCTGAAAACTTTTGATAAGTTTTTTTATTTTTTGATAGGTGGCATAATCTTTTAACGGGTGGATGGAACGTCCCATTTCAGGAATGATCACCGGTTCAATGCCCATTTTTGCCGCCATGGCGCCCGCATCCTGCTCGTGGTGTTCTTTTTCGCCCACAACCAATAACGTTTCAAAATCGGGTTGCAAATATTTTGTGAGATTCAAAACATTGAGTGTAGGCCCGCCAATGATCAGCCGGTTATGTATGCGTAGAATACGAGGCATGGAAAAGTTTTAGAAAATATTTAATTGCATAAAAATACGATACCTGCAGCCATGCTACACCATCCACTTTTCATACCACATCTGAAACATGAGCATGTACCATAGCTTTAAGTACTTTTCTTTACGGCCATTGAAAAAATCACTCGCCAGTTTTTGAGCCTCGCGGGTATCAAACAAGCCGTGGGCATTGAATGCCTTATCGCTAAAATGATGCTGTACCAAAGGTTTTAGTTCTTTGCTTAGCCAGTCCTGCACAGGTATGGCAAAGCCAGACTTGGGCCTGTCCATGATCTGTTGTGGAATGTATTTGTGTACAATTTGCTTTAAAATATACTTCTTACTGCCGTTATGGTATTTGTAATTTGAGGGCAGTTGTGCAGCCCATTGTATAATATTTTGATCGAGAAAAGGTTCTCTGCCTTCCAGGCTTACGCTCATGGCGGCTCTGTCTACTTTTTGCAAAATATCATCTGCCATGTATGTCTGGTAGTCAATAGCCATCATAAAAGATAATGGATCATATTGCGCTGGCTGCAACTCCTTACTTGTATGTGGTGTTTGCAGCATGGGCCACTGCCCGGTAACCAGGTTTTTTACTTCTTTATCAGTAAAAACAATATTCAGATTTTTGAGCAGCTCGGCGGTAGAAGGATCGTTCAACAGGTTTTTTAATTTATCGTACCGGCTGTGAAAATTGGCTTTTTTATTCAATACGGGTATACTTTCAGATGAAATCAGGCGCATGATACTGGCCACCATTTTGCGCAGAGGTGCCGGAACTGATTGTATCTTTTGTCCATACCTGCTGATATAATCGTAGCGGTTATAGCCGGCAAAAATTTCATCGCCCGCATCGGCAGATAAAGCTACCGCAACCTTTTGCCTTGCCATGCGGCTTACTAAAATAGTAGGAATGGCGCTGCTGTCTGCAAATGGTTCATCATAATAAAAAGGCAGAGAAGGAATAATATCCAAAGCTTCTTTAGAAGTGCAGTAATACTCTGTGTGATCAGTGCCCAGCCGATGCGCTATCTGCCGGGCAAAGGGCGCTTCGTTCAGCGTATCATCTTCAGTGCCAATTGTAAATGTTCGTAATTTATCGGTAGAGGTACTTTGCAGCAACGATGTAACGCAGGTGCTGTCGTATCCGCCGCTCAAAAAAACGCCCACAGGCACATCGGCCACCATGCGGTACTGAAAACTTTCTTTTAAAATTCTTTCCGTTTCATCGACTGCATCGGGTAAAGAAATATTAAGCTTGGGCTTATTATAGTAATCATACACATTCCAGTATTGGTGTACAGATATGTTTTTTGTACTTAATTGCAGCCGTAGAATGTGCCCCGGTTTCAGTTTATGCGTATGTTGAAAAATGGAATAAGGCGCAGAAATATATCCGTATTGTAAAAACGAAGCCACGGCTGCTGTATTGATCTGTTTTTCAAAAGCAGGGTGAGCCATCAGATTTTTTAGTTCAGACCCAAAAATGAAAATATCTTTATGAAAATAATAGTGGAAAGGTTTTACGCCCGCCCTGTCTCTGATGCAGATCAGTTCATTTGATTTTTGATCAAGTAGCGCAATGGCAAACATGCCGCGCCATTTTTCAATGCACTTTTCACCCCACTGCCGCCAGCTGTGTAAGATCACTTCTGTATCAGAATGTGTTTGAAACTGATGCCCCAGGGCTATCAGTTCATTTCTTATTTCATTATAATTATATATTTCACCATTGAACACGATAGTCAGCCCATCATAATGCATGGGCTGCCCGGCCGCATGGCTCAGGTCAATGATAGAAAGCCTACGATGCCCGAAGCCTATCTGTACCTGATCGAACTGCTGGAAATATTCACCCTGGCCGTCCGGCCCGCGGTGAGGCATGGTGGCGGCCATCTCAGCCGCCAGCTCAACCGAACTATTATTAGTAAAATCAGCAAATCCAGTTATTCCGCACATATTATATTTTTGATGTTTTAATAGGGCAAATTATAATAAAAAATTAAAGGCTTCCAGTACAAGCCTTTATTGAAAAACTACTATTGTGTTTCAGGATCATCGGGCGGCAGGCCTTTTCTATTTTTATTTATAGAGTATAAAATACTGCCTGTAATGCAAAGTACGATTACGCCGAGAGAAATGAATACCTGTGTTTGCTTGTCAATCCACTGGCTAATCCAATGTTCACCCAGCATTTTTAAACCGATAAATATTAGCACAATAGCAATGCCCTGCTGCAGGTAGTCGAACTTGCTTACAGCGCCCCTGAGTAAAAAGAATAAAGAACGTAAACCCAGTACAGCAAAAATATTTGAGGTATAGATCACAAGCCTGTCCTGGGTAATACCCATTACTGCCGGTATTGAGTCTAACGCGAACACAATATCAATGGCGGCAAGCATTACCACCACCACAAATAAAATGGTGTATTTCTTTTTACCGTCTTCGCGTACCAAATATTTACCGTTACCATCATGGGGTACCAAAGGGAATACTTTTTTCATCCATTTGTACACCGGCGAGGTGTGAGGATCAAACTCTTCCTCCTCACGGGCTGCGAACATTTTATACCCCGTATAAATAAGAAACACGCCAAAGATATACAGCAGCCAGTGAAACTTTTCTACCAGCGCCACACCAACGGTTATAAAAATAATACGTAGTACGATGGCCAGCAAAATGCCGATCATGAGTGAGCGGCCGTAATGAATTTCTTTTACATTAAAGGCAGAAAAAATAAGAATAAAAACAAAAATATTATCAATACTCAGGCTCCACTCCATCAGGTAAGCGCTTAAATATTCCAACGCCTGAATTTTGCCATTCTCAAAAAATAAAAACAAACAGAAAGAAAGGGATAACGATACCCAGAAAATGGTTTGAAGCAAAGCCTGCCGGATGGTTACTTTTTTTCCTTTTTTACTTAAAAGGCCCAGATCGAAAATAAGGGCCAGCAATAACACGGTTCCAAATACGATGTAAATAAGCGTCTCTTTAGACATTGGTTTGATTTAAAATTTAAATGAGCGGCCTTGGCCAAAGCGGCGAGCCAGGTATGTTTTAGATTATTTTTAAAGCGCAAAACTTTCACCGCACGCACAGGTACGCGCCGCATTGGGATTGTTAAAATAAAAGCCTTTTCCGCTTAACCCGTCAGAAAATTCAAGCGAGGTGCCCAGCAGATACAAAAGGCTTTTCATATCGGTAACTATTTTTACACCCTTATCTTCAAAAACTTGGTCTTTGGGTTTTTCTACATTGTCAAAATCAAGCTGATAGCTAAGGCCGCTGCAGCCGCCGCTTACCACGCTCACACGTAAAAAGTACTCACTTTGCCCGTTTAAATTTTTTTCAGAAAGAATGCTCAGCACTTTTTCCTTTGCTTTATCACTAATATGTATTCCGTTTTGCAAATCCATTTTTATTATCTTGTTTTATCGGCTTTTAAAACTTACAGAGCGCGTTGCACTGTGCCTATATCAACAAAAAAATCGCTGCAAAGTTAAGCGGGTAAGGGTTATCTACGACATGATTGCACTTGTTTTACCGGTTGTTTTTAAAAAGATGCCATTCAAAACTGTTGCTGCGCAACTGCTCTACAGTATTTGTTACTTCCTGCACAGCAAAATCCACTTCTTCCCGCGTGGTAAACCTGCCCAGGCTAAAACGAATGGCACCGCGTGCCAGGCCATCCTCTAAACCCATAGCTTTTAAAACATACGATGGGTCCAACGAGCCTGATGTGCAGGCTGAACCTGACGATACCGCCAGCGTTTTGTTCAATACAGAAAGTAACTGGCTGCTTGACAGACTTTTAAACGAAATGTTGCAAATATTAGGCAGCCGGTTGGTTTTGCTGCCGTTTAAGTAAGAGGCTTCAATTTGTAAAAGTTGTTCCTGCAGGTGGTCTCGCAAATGTTTCAAATCATTTAAACCATTATGCAGTTCGTCTGCACAAATTTCACAAGCCTTACCCAATCCTGCAATGCCCGGCACGTTTAGTGTGCCGCTGCGCACATCGTTCTGCTGGCCGCCGCCGGTAATTTGCGGCGTGAGCTTCACCCTGGGGTCCCTTCTTCTTATATACAAGGCGCCTACACCTTTGGGGCCATACATTTTGTGGGCGCTTAATGCAAGCAGGTCAATCGCGTCTTCCTGCACATTTACCGGCACTTTTCCCACAGCTTGCGTGGCATCGCTAAAAAACAAAACATGGTGCTGCCGGGCAATGGCACCAATTTCTTTTATAGGTTGAATAACGCCGGTTTCGTTGTTGGCATACATAATGGCTATCAATATGGTTTGCGGCTTAATGGATGCTTCCAACACTGCCAGGTCTATGGTTCCATCGTTTAAAACATTCAAAAAAGTTATATCAGCGCCTTTTTTTTGTAAGAACCGGCAGGTATCCAGCACGGCTTTGTGCTCGGTGGCAGTGGTAATGATATGATTACCTTTTGATGCGTACATTTCATAAACACCGCGCAACGCCAGGTTGCAACTTTCGGTTGAACCACTGGTAAAAATTATTTCACGGGGATCAGCGCTAATTAAGGAAGCCACAGCTTTTTGAGCGCCTTCCACGGCGGTTTGGGCTTTCCAGCCAAAAGCATGGCTGCGGCTGGAAGCATTGCCAAAACTTTTTGAGAAATACGGTACTATAGTTTCCAGCACGCGCTCATCGCACGGGGTAGTGGCGCTGTAGTCTAAATAAACAGGGAGTTGCAACATAGACGTAAATTACATTACCTGTTGCAAAGTTCCGTTTAGAAAACGTAGAAAGTATAGTTTTTTGTTTTCGTAATAAGCCATTTTACCATTTAAATAAACCGGCTGAATGTCGTAGTCATAAAACATGCGGAACGATCTGTCAGTTAAATTTTGATTTACGTTCTTTCCATGTTTATTGACCAATTGCCCAAAACGGTAGGTAAGGCCAAAAGCCCTGTACACAAGGTCTGACGGGCGGGCAAACATTTTTTTATTGTATGAAGAAGCAATGGAACTGCTGGCAGTAGTGTTGCCAGATTTGTGAAAAGGAGTGCCATAAACAATTTCTAAACCTCTGTAACTGTCTTTTGTAGTGCTCAGGTTTTCCCAGGTGGGCATGCCAAAAACAACTATTTTGGGAAAGTTACCTACTTCCTCAGCAGCCCTGGTAAGCACATTGTCACCAAAAGTATTGTCTAACGAGCCGGAGACCAGCAGGGCAGGTTTGTTTTTGTCAAGAGAATAAATGGCGCGGCTTACGGCGGCTGTATCACCTATCTGAACATATTTGATGCGAATTGGGGTAGCGTCTTTGTTCAAAATGTCAAAAGCGCTTTTAATATAATCTTCTGAAGTGCCGCCTTTATGGGTAAAGAAAATAATTTCCTGACCAGCATAATTATTTTTGATGTGTTGAAACAAGCCTTGAATTTGTGTGCCAAGCGTGGGGCTAATCACTACAAAATAAGGATTCTCAGAAGTATTGGCATCGTTGGGAACGGTAGCATTTATCAGGGTTATCTTTTTATCGGCAGCAAGTTTTGCCAGTCTGCCTAATTCTGAAATAGTGGTGTTGGCAATAATTAGCTCCACACCATCTGCAGCACATTTGCTGAACTGTTGTTCCAGGCTTTCACTGCCCGATTTAGAATCGTATATATAAATATCAACAGGCACATTCAACCTGTTGAGCGAATCTACCGCCATGGAAACGCCGTGATAAAACTCAAGCCCCTGGATAGAATTTTTGGGAAAAGAACTGGTGCTAAAGCGATAATTGCCGTCGGCGTTAAAAGCATCATCCAGGTATAAAGGCGTAAAAATAGCCATTTTATGGCGAGGCCCGGATGGTACAACCTGGGCAGTTAACTGGGTTGAAACAAAAATCAGGAGTAAGTAAAATATAAATCGCTTCATGTTTTTATTTTATCTAGAAGTGTGGTTAACAGTAGTTGACGACACATTCTTACTAACTTACAAACTTATCAACCCTACGCGCCTATTCCCACTCAATAGTTGCAGGCGGTTTACTGCTGATATCATATACCACGCGGTTTATGCCCCGTACATTGTTGATGATCTCGTTAGACACATTTGCCAAAAAATCATAAGGCAAGTGTGCCCAATCTGCCGTCATTCCGTCTACACTAGTTACTGCGCGCAGGGCAACTGTAAATTCGTAAGTGCGCTCATCGCCCATTACGCCCACACTCTTTACAGGTAGTAAGATTGTGCCGGCCTGCCAAACCGTTGCATAAAGCCCGGTTTCTTTCAGAGCCTGAACATATATATGGTCTGCTTCCTGTAATAATTTTACTTTTTCTTCGGTTACCTCGCCTAATATACGAATGGCAAGGCCCGGGCCGGGAAATGGGTGCCGCTCTATAAGATCTGAGGGAATGCCCAACTCCCTGCCCACTTTTCTTACTTCGTCTTTAAATAAAAAACGAAGTGGTTCCACCAGGTCGAGGTGCATTTTTTCAGGCAAGCCGCCCACATTGTGGTGCGATTTAATGGTAACCGAAGGGCCGTGTACCGAAACGCTTTCAATCACATCAGGGTAAATGGTACCTTGGCCCAGCAGTTCTACACCTTCCACTTTTTTTGCTTCATGCTGAAACACATCTATAAAAAGTCTGCCAATGATCTTACGCTTAGTTTCAGGGTCGGGATGGCCTTTCAGTTCGTTATAAAACATCTGCCTGGCATCAATACCGGTAACATTCAGTCCCAGTTCGCCATAGGTTTCCAGCACTTTTTCAAATTCGTTTTTGCGAAGCACGCCATTGTCAACAAAAATGCCATGCAGGCGGTCGCCAATAGCGCGGTGAATTAAGGTAGCCGCCACCGTACTGTCTACACCGCCACTTAAAGCCATGATCACTTTGCGGTTGCCAATCTTTGTTTTTAGCTCCGAGATGGTATCGGTAATAAAATGCGCTGGCGTCCAGTCCTGCGTACAGCCACAAATGTTTACCAAAAAGTTTTTTATAATTTGTTTGCCTTCCGCGCTGTGATACACTTCCGGATGAAATTGCAGGCCATACACGGGATTGCCGTCTTCATGTTTAAATGCAGCTACGGGTATATTGCCGGTGGTTGCCAGCACGTCAAAACCCGATGGGAGTTCCAGGATGGTGTCTCCGTGGCTCATCCACACCTGGCTCAACGGCGAAACACCTTCAAGCAACGCGTCTTTTCTTTGTTTTATGTGCATGGTGGCGCGGCCATACTCCCGCTTATTGCTTTTCTCTACACGGCCTCCGTATGTTTGAGCCGTAAGTTGTGCGCCATAGCAAATACCCAAAACCGGTAACTGCCTGATAATTCCTTTAAGGCCAATAACCGGGGCATTTGGGTCGTTTACCGAAAAGGGCGAACCTGAAAGAATAATTCCTTTTAAATTGCCACCAATCTCAAAAGGTTTTGAGTAGGGAATAATTTCACAATAAACATTAGCTTCTCTTACTGCCCGGGCAATTAGTTGGGTATATTGAGAACCGAAATCAAGGATGAGTATTCTTTCCGTCATAGTGCGGCGAAGGTAGTGAAATGTTGAAAAGGTATAATGATAAAATGTTTAAAAGCCTTTATTAAAAGGAGTTGATGACAACAATTAAAAATTGTTTTTCAAATGAAATATTATTCTTTTTTACTGCTAAGTATGGTGATGGCCGCCTCCTGTAACCTGGTTGGCGACAGGGTAAGAGGCAACGCTAATATTACCACCAACACGTATGACTTGCGCGGATTCAAAAGCATTGATGCAGCAGGCGGCTTTCATGTGATGCTGAAGCAGGATAGTGTTTTTGGCGTTAAGGTGCAAACAGACGAAAACCTGATGAAGCACCTGCTTATTCGGGTGGACGACGGTGAATTAAAAATAGAAACACGCAACAACGCCCGCCTGCTTCCCAGCGAGGATGTAAAAGTGTATGTTTCTATGCCTTTGGTAAAGAAAGTTGAAATCAGCGGCGCTTCTAATATTACCAGTCAAAACAAATTGGTGCAGGATGAAAAATTAGTGATAGACCTGAGCGGTGCATCAGAAGGTACGCTTGATGTTCGCGCACCGGCGGTGAGCATTGATGTGAACGGCGCTTCCACGCTTCGAATTACAGGACAGACACGCGATATTAATGCGGACGCAAGCGGCGCCTCAACCATACTTGCCACAGACCTGAAAGCAGAAAATACAAATGTGGAAGCCTCGGGCGCCAGCAAGGCCCATGTATTTGCCAGCATCAGCCTGAAAGCCGATGCCAGCGGCGCCTCCAATATTTCTTACGCAGGCAACCCAACCGTAAAGCAAAAGGCAAGTGGCGCAGGCAGTGTAAAAAAAGC
>JAFAFV010000028.1 GCA_023423285.1 Bacteroidota bacterium | reverse complement strand
CTGATGCGTTCTTTTAATTCAGGAGTAACGGTATTGGTTTCAATCAGGCTGATATTGCCTTTGGTGGAAGAGATAATCAGCGCGGTTCTTTCGGTGGCTAAATCAATATTGGTTTTCGAAACCGCATCTTTGATGGAGGCGATAACAATTTGTTCAAATTTTGTGAAGTCGCCCTCATCAAAAGCATTAGCATTAAAAAGAGATGCGAAGAATGGTTTGTCACTCTTTTTTGTATCCTGATGTTGTTTAACCGCTGACTGGCCATTGCATAATGCAACGAAATTTTCTTTCGTGGTGTAGCCCAGCGGCGAAACAATATTATCTGCAATTACAAAAACCTCCTTCATGCCCTACATTCTCATTTTACGTTTCCACTCTTCAAAAAAAGGAGGGTTGTTTAAAATTAAAGTTTGTGAATCCTTATCCAAAAAAACCTGCGTGGTTGAACCTGTTGCAACCAGTGAATTGTCGGATACTTTATAAAGATTATATGTGAAAATAATTTTCGCGGCGTCGCAAGGAACATAGGTGGCCTCCACGCGAACCTTGTCGCCAAATTTCAAAGATTTCTTGTAATTGCACTCGCAATGAACAATAGGAACCACCACATTGTGTTTGAAAAAATCCATGTAACCTATGCCATATTGTTTGCCAAACGCTTCGCGTCCATCTTCAAAATAACGGATATAATGGCCGTGCCATACAATGCCCAGCGGGTCAGCCTCATTGAACCGGATTAAAACTTCTACTGTATGGCTTAATGGGTTCACTATCTTTTTTTGTTTTTTGCTGCAAGGCTGCTGATGATGTTTTTAATACCTGCAGCCCAATAATTTCTAAAACTGAAAGCCATGCCTACCTTGCCTTCATGTCTTTCGTTGAGGAGTATCTTTTTGGTTTTATTATCAAATAAAACCACCCAGCCTGACATGCGTTCATGTGATTTGCTCATGGCATCTGCTACCAACAATAATCCATAACCTACCGACCCATCAGTTTTAAAATTTTTAATAATTGCTGCTACATCGCTTTCTGTAAGATGATTATAATCGGCCGTATTTGAAGAAAGAATTTTATTTGAATCAATGGCATCATTCCTTTTTTTCACGGCTTCAAGATTGGCAGTTAATTCGCTCCTGTTAAAAGCCGCAGCGAAATCATATTTAGTTGCTTCTTTTATCATCAGGTCGTTAATACCTGCATATTGTCTTGCAACGATATCGCCTTTTTTTGCATTAACATCGCCGATTAAACGAGCTTTTGTAAAATCAATACCGTAAAAAGTAATAGGAATACTTTTGTCTGATAATACATCCTGAATTGTTTGTGCCTTTAAGCTAAACGACAGTGCAACTAAAGCAAGCACGAGAATTGGTTTTAAGTGTTTCATATATATATATTTTAGGTTAAACGTCTGCTATAAAAATCCGCATTTCGCAAGTGGCAATGGTTTCTCCGTTGCTTAAAATTTCTGCCTCAACAATAGTAGCATTAAAGATCTGGTTTTTAATAATCACCAAAGTATGCAGCACACTGCCTACCGTGGGCAATGAGTTGATCCTTAAATTTTGCACTGCGCCAATGAAACCCACCGGCACGGGTTTGTTTTGCTGTTGGCAAATGTAACCGATACGTGCCGCGCAAGTTTGAGCGATATTTTCGATCAGGGCAGGTTCCTTCAATACACCATTCAGGGTAAAAATATGATCTACTTTTACTAAGAAAGTTGAAGAAGCGCCACTGTCATCGCAGGTTTCAAGTGTATCTGCCATTACAAATGGCGGGCGCTGCGGAATCAGCGGCAATATGTTGCTGGCTATACTCATAAACGGGCTAAAAGTAAGAAAAGTTCAGTGGATATTTATAGAATTGTATGAATGAGAGCATGGTTCGATTTTGTTAATTTTTCCAAAACTGGTAGTAATTATACCACTGGGCAGGATGTTGCCGAAGTTTGGCTTCCATTTCAGCAATAAAATCGTTTAGAATGTGTTGCGGCTGTACGTTATTTTTCAACCTGTACACAATGCCCGGACTGGCGTAAAAATGATAATGATGCAGCGTTTTCTTCATGGCAAACACAAAACAGGTTGGCACGTCAAGTTTGCTTGCCAGCACAAACGGCCCTGCCGGAAAGAGGGCTTTCTCGCCTAAGAATGTAGCTTCAATAGTTTTATTGCCAGGCAAAAATCTGTCGGCATGCATACATACAAATTCGTTGTTGCTTAGTGCTTCTGTAATTTCATAAATGTGCGAAAGGTTTTCTTTTATCACAATGATCTTTGCGTTGCGCCGTCCGGTTTCAGTTTCAAGAAATTGTTTCAGTTGTTCGTGCTCATTATCATACATCACAATATTAATGGGTGTGGTAAAGCGCTTTTTAAGCAGGTGACCAGCAATTTCCCAATTGCCCAGGTGGCCGCTCAGCAGCAGCCCCCCTTTTCCCAGCTCGATCATTTCATTAAAATAAACCTCATCATCAAAATTGAAAGTAAATTTATTTTTAATACCGGCCATCATCACGATTCGGTCAATAAGGGCCTGGCCAAATAAGTAGTAATTTTTGTAAAGCGTACGAATTGATTTGAAAACCGAAAATTTCTGCCGTTGCCGCAAATAGTACCAGATCGCTTTGGAGGATTTCCAACTAAAGAGAAAATAATAGCCCGCAACAAAAAGCAGCAACAGGTAAGCCGGCATCAGTCCAAGGCTGCGAAGCACTTTTATAAAAATGCCATAGCCTGTTTTATTTCCTTTTGATTTACCTGTCCAGGCCAATAGGTTATAAAATTTAATGCCAGCAAGCGGGCAGGATGATGACTAAATTAGGTTCAGAAGACAGAAAATAAGCAATGACGAGAGCGGCTTAAACTTATGCGGCTTCTTTTTTAGCTATCTGATCCCTAATGTAATTGTAGAAATCTGTAAACGTTTCAAGCGGTGCAAAATCCCCAGGCTGAACTTTAAAATGAAAATTGCTTTCAAGCGCTACCACAAGGTCAATATAGTCAAGACTGTCCAGGTCTAAAACCTCTTTCAGGTTGGCCTGCGGTGTGATCGAAGTTTCTTCTGCCTCAAATTCTTCAACAAGAAAGGAGTTAGTTATTTGAATTATCTCTTGCATGCTAGTCATAGTGCATTACCATTTTTTAACGATGAGGGTGGAGTTGGTTCCTCCAAACCCAAAAGAATTGGACAAAAATACATCTATATTCTTATCAGTTGCCTTTTTTACAATATTTATTCCGGCTGTATCATCGTCGGGGCTGTCAAAATTTATATTGGGGGCCATAAAATCATGCTGCATCATCAGGCAGCTGTACACAATTTCACTGGCGCCGGCCATCCAGCATTCGTGGCCCGTCATAGATTTGGTAGAACTTACCGGCACTTCGGAGCCAAATACCTGGGTAATGGCTTGTGCCTCGCTGGCATCGCCAGCCTGGGTGCTGGTAGCATGGGCATTAATATAATCTATTGCAGATGGTTGTAAATCCGCATCGTTGAGTGCCATCCGCAATGATTTTGCCGGCCCTGCCACAGTGGGGTTTGATATATGGCCACCGTTTGACGAAAAGCCGTAGCCAACTACTTCAGCAATAATATTGGCGCCGCGTTTCAGAGCGCTGTCCAAACTTTCGAGTACCACTGTGGCTGCTCCACCGCTGGGGATAAGGCCGTCGCGGTTTTTATCAAAAGGGCGTGAAGCTTGTTCGGGCGCATCTTCCCGAACAGAGAAAGCGCCCAGTGCATCAAAAGTGCCCATAGATAAATGATTAATTTCCTGCGCTCCGCCGGTAATGATACAATCCTGCAGGCCTGATTTAATTAATATATAGGCTAAGCCTATGGAATGTGAACCGCTGGCACAGGCAGCACTTACCGTAAGGTTAATACCTTTCAACCTGAAAATAGTAGCCAGGTTCATGGTTACGGTGGAGTTAAGTGTTTGAAATACAGCTGCCGAGCCTACCAGCATAGTATCTTTTTTTTCTCGGATGAGATCAGTGCTTTCAATGACTGCTTTTGCTGAACTGTCGTTTCCATATAAAATACCTGGCTCAATTTGAGCGATATAATCCTCATGAATGCCTGCCTGTTGCAAAGCCTCAAGTGTGGCAATGTAAGCGTATTCTCCCTCTTCGGCCAGCATGATGCGGGAGCGCCTGTCTAATAAGCCTTTCAGAGAAGGCCGGTCTACCCATCCGGTAAGTGCTGAGCGATAGCCAAAATCTTTACGCACAGGGTCATAAATAATACCTGACTTTCCAGCCCGTAAAGATTTGGTTACTTCCTGCAGGTTCTTGCCGATACAGGAATAAATTCCTAGGCCTGTGATAACGACTCTTTTCACGGTACAAAAGTAATGTTTAATGTTTTGGCAGTACATTTTTCACCTAACCAAAAAAAGCTATTTTTTTGCTGAAAATAAATATTGAAATGTGTTATTAGATCTTTAGCTGCTAATATTTTCTTTTTCATCGAATCCTTTGGTAATGAGATTGATGGTGTTAAATTTAAATCTTTTTTCCAATAGCGAATATATTACCAACCAAGCCCTTGCAGTCTAACAGGATCCTGGAGGCACTCTGCTTTTTCTCCACAACTTTTCGCATCCCACGCTGCTTTCGTACCTTGCAACACTTATGCAGGATTATTTAAAAGGATTGAACGAAAGGCAGATTGAAGCGGTTTTACATATAGACGGCCCATTGATGATCATTGCCGGTGCGGGTAGTGGCAAAACTAAGGTGCTTACAACGCGCATTGCCCACCTGATGGCAAATGGCGTGGATTCATTTAATATACTAGCGCTCACATTTACCAATAAAGCAGCTAAGGAAATGAAGGAGCGGGTAGAACATATTTTAGGCAATAATGAAGCAAGAAATTTATATATTGGAACCTTTCACAGCGTATTTGCCAGAATTTTAAGGGCAGAAGCGCATCGCTTAGGTTATCCTAACAATTTCACCATTTATGATACCGACGATGCTAAAAGCGTGGTAAAATCAGTGATTAATGAATTGCAGCTGGATGATAAGCTGTACAAGCCTTCCGGTGTTTATAACCGCATTTCTTCAGCTAAAAATGCATTAGTAACACCTGCTGAATATGCCAATGATTACTATATTCAGCAGGAAGATATGCGCAGCAACCGCCCAGCCCTGGCTAAAATTTTTGATGCTTATTGCAAACGCTGCTTTAAAAACGGAGCAATGGACTTTGATGATCTTTTGCTAAAGTTTTACGAGTTGCTGAAAAACTTTCCGGATGCTTTAAGCAAGTACCAGCATAAATTTAAATACATACTGATTGATGAATACCAGGATACCAACCCGGCCCAGTATGAAATTATAAAACTGCTTGGCGCCATGCACGAGAATGTGTGCGTGGTGGGAGATGACGCACAAAGCATTTACAGCTTTCGCGGGGCAACCATACAAAATATTTTACAGTTTCAAAAAGATTACGACAATGTAAAAGTGGTAAAGCTGGAACAGAATTACCGCAGCACGAAAAGTATTATCAATATTGCTAATGAAGTGATCAGCAATAATAAGGGGCAAATACCAAAAGTGCTTTTTACAGAAAATGCCGAAGGTGAAAAAATACGCATTGTGCGTACCATGACGGATAATGACGAAGGTAAATTTGTGGCTGATACCATTCAGGAACAAAGGCTTCGCAACCATTATAATAATAAGGATTTTGCCATTTTATACCGTACCAATGCTCAAAGCCGGGCTTTTGAAGAGGCGCTTCGCCGCATGGCCATACCTTACA
The DNA here is from genome assembly GCA_023423285.1 of Bacteroidota bacterium. Lineage (GTDB taxonomy): Bacteria > Bacteroidota > Bacteroidia > Chitinophagales > Chitinophagaceae > Niabella. The sequence goes on along the minus strand of JAFAFV010000028.1, from coordinate 3,399 downwards.
CTATTTATGGCGGCATCAGCTTTTACCAGCGAAAAGAAATTAAAGACCTGGTAGCCTACCTGCGCCTTATCATCAACCCGCGCGATGAAGAAGCGCTGAAGCGTATCATCAATTTTCCCGTTAGGGGGATAGGCAAAACAACCCTTGACAAAGTGATCTTGCTGGCCAACACTCACGATGTAACCATGTGGGAAATTTTACTCAACGCCTCACAATTAGGTTTCAGAAGTGGCACGCTTGAGGCGATCAACGAATTTGCGCTGATGATCAAAAGTTTTCAAAGCATGTTACAAAAGCACACTGCTTATGATGTGGCTTTTCACGTGGGCAAGCAAACGGGTTTGGTAAAAGAACTTTTTAATGATAAAAGTACAGAAGGTTTGCAGCGATACGAAAATATTCAGGAGTTGCTCAACTCTATAAAAGAATGGGTTGAAAGTCCTGATAATGAAAGTGGTGAAGTGATTGATAAAAGCCTGGGCGCCTATCTGCAACAAATTACACTGCTAACTGACGCCGATGAAAAAGACCCTGACGCTGATACCGTAAAGCTTATGACCATACACGCTGCCAAAGGTCTGGAGTTTTCATGCGTTTTTGCAGCCGGGCTTGAGGAGTCGCTATTTCCTAACGCTATGGCCATCAATACCCGCGAGGAACTGGAAGAAGAAAGAAGGCTGTTTTATGTGGTGATTACCAGGGCGAAAAAAAAGCTTTGGATTTCCTATGCCAACACCCGCTACAAATTTGGCACACTTGTACAAAACGAACCCAGCCGTTTTATCAGTGAGTTGCCCGAGAATTACCTTGACAGATCTTTTGAAGGCGGTGGGGCAAGAATGTCATCTTCATTTGGCTCTGGTTTCACGGCTTTTAACCGCATGAGCGGCGGTGGCGGCTGGGGCTCGCAAAAAAAAGCTGCCAGCGATGCCGAAAGAAAATATGGCCCGCCTCCAGGGAAAAAAACTACACCATCTTACTTGTCGCCAAAGCAAGAGAATAAAGTGGTGGAGCACACGCCCACGGAAGGCTTTACGCCCAGTGATATTTCTCAATTAACTGTTGGCCAACAAGTAGAGCATCAAAAGTTTGGTTTCGGAGAAGTGGTGAAGATAGAAGGTGCTGCGCATAACCCCATGGCCTTCATCAAATTTGAATACAATGGAGAAAAAAAAATACTGCTTAACTACGCCCGCCTAAGAATAGTGCAATAGTATTATTCATTATTTTTATAAACTTTTTTATTTATATAAGTTTGTATTTTATGCAAGGTTGACACTCAACAAATTGTATTTTGTTTTAATGTTTTTTTAAACAAAATCCACAATCGGAACAACTTTTGCTATTAGATATCTTTTAATGTTGGTAAAATGTTAGCTCAAAAAGTGATTTCCTTAGATGAACATGGATGTTATTTTCTAACCCTTGAAACGGTGGACATGGTTGACGTGTTCACTAAACCTGTTTACAAACAGATAGTGGTGCACACTTTGAATCATTTTATTGATACCAAAGGCCTGGTGGTATATGGATGGTGCCTGATGACAAACCGGTTATACCTTATAGCCCAGGCGCAACGGCATGTTTTATTAGGAGATATAAGAAAAGGGTTTAAACAGTTTACTTCAGAAAAAATTTTAGAGGCCATACGTTCAGAACCTGCAGAAAAACAATCGTGGATGCTACAGCGTTTTGAAAAATCAACAGGATTATTTCATGCCCAAAAAAAACATGAATGCTGGAAGAAAATTAAAGAACCTGTATTGGTAGATGTAAAACGGCCTGACGTGATGGCTGAGCACCTTGAGTTTATTCATAACGCGCCGGTAAGAGAAAGGGTGGTGCAATATCCTGTAGATTATTACTACAGCTCGGCCCGTGATTACGTGGAGGGTGCTGCAGGGCTGGTTAAAATTACAAAACTCAGTACGGTAGAACAAGCGATTGACACAATTGAAAACCGTAAAAGCAGTTTTAAAGTTAAATATAACCGACAGTAAAAAATTTATTGTTTATAGCAGTTTATATTTGTTGCCCCTGTATTAGCTGGGGCAATTTTTATTAATGCCCACCAAGAGAAAATATAAAAAGAAAAGCCGTCATAATTATTACCGCGTGGCATCAGTAATTTTTTTAATCATGCTGATCGTGTTTCTTTTGCGATGGAACGAGAGCCGCAGGGTAAACTTTGTAAAATACGAAAAATTTGGAATAGAAATACCTGCCGACTACGCCATTCATGGCATTGACGTAAGCCGCTATCAGTTAAATATCGGGTGGAACCGGGTGAAGAAAATGAACGTTGAAAACATCAGGATTGGATTCGCGTTTATAAAAGCTACCGAAGGCGAAGGCCTCATGGATCCTTATTTCAGGAAAAACTGGAGAGAAGCGGAAAAACATAAAGTAACACGGGGCGTATACCATTTCTTTTCTCCAAAAAAAGACGCCGTAAAACAAGCCAGATTTTTTATTAAAAATGTAAAGCTAAAGCCGGGAGACCTGCCACCGGTACTGGATATTGAAACTACAGGAAACGTTTCGCCTGGAATGCTAAAAGCCAAAGCCATGGCTTGGTTAAAAGTTGTGGAAGATCATTACGGGGTAAAGCCCATCATTTATACTTATGTAGACTTTTATAAAAAACATCTGGGAGAAGAGTTTGATGAGTATCCGCTTTGGATTGCTCACTATTATCAAAAGCACAGGCCGCGCATCAGCCGTAACTGGGTGTTGTGGCAGCACAACGATCGGGGCAATGTGGATGGTATTACTTCAAAAGTAGATTTTAATGTTTTTAATGGAGATTCAATTGCTTTCAGGGAGTTTTTGATTAAATAGAAGTGCCGGTTATCTCCTTTCAAAGGGATAAAAAGATAGTCCAAAGGTCATTAAAAAACCTCTTGAGTACAGGTCGTAACTTTCTGTAACCACAGGTGTGCCGCTATCAGTATTATTGCTTACAAGGGGGTTGGTGGCAAAATTAAAACCCAGGTCAAACTTTAGCCACTTTGCATTGCGGGGCCCAGCTTGTAAATGCAGGGATGGTTCAAATAGAGGCATAAAACCATTTTGGGCTGTATTGTAACCAAGAACCTGCTCTTCGTTTAGTGTATAATTTGTCTGAATCTGATCCAGCCGCAGCAGGGCAAAACGAGGTGCAAAAGACATGCGAAAAGCGTCGTTAAAGAAGAAATTGAAAGCCGGGTTTAAAGATAATTTAAACAGGTTGGCGCTGAAATTTCTGTGGCGCACTGCGCTGTAGGGATCTGCATCGTCAGTTGATCTTATTTTGCCAAGCCCGCCATCCACAACTAGGTTGAAATAGTTTTTTCCCGCAGCGCCCATAGGGGTATAGTAGCCTAAGCCTGCATGAAACAGCGAGCGTTTATAATGGAT
>JAFAFV010000014.1 GCA_023423285.1 Bacteroidota bacterium | reverse complement strand
TCGTCTGCAGATGTATCGTTCAATACATTCATGTCATCTTCGTTCAGTTCGATGTCTTTTACTTCCATAATTTTTTGTTTTAAATTTATTGATAATATTTAGAGCCTTAAGATAGAAATTAAATAGCAAACATTATACCACTTACCTGACTGTTTACAACAGTTACAGTTTACTTAAAAATCACACTCTAAAAAAACGTTTGATTTACCTTTACAATAAATGTTACCTCACATTGATTATATAAAATACAACCAGCAATGGTGGAACGCAAACCTGCCAGCGCACCTCAAGTCTGACTTTTATAATGTTGGAGAATTTATAGATGGCAAGTCGTCTCTCAACAATATTGAATTGCAGCTCTTAGGTAATATAGAAGATAAAAGCATTCTGCACCTGCAGTGCCATTTTGGTATGGACAGTATTTCGCTGGCGCGGATGGGGGCCAAAGTTACGGGTGTAGATTTTAGCGATAAAGCCATTGATGCCGCAAAAAAACTGGTACAAAAAACTGGCGTTCATGCGGATTTTATCTGCTGCGATGTGTATTCGCTACCCGAACACCTTGACGCCCATTTTGATATTGTGTTTACCAGTTACGGCGTTATTGGGTGGTTGCCCGACATACAAAAATGGGCTTACCTGGTGTCAAAATACATACAACCCGGAGGCAGCTTTATTATGGCAGAATTTCACCCCGTGGTGTGGATGTTTGACAATAACTTTAATACTATTGCCTATCCTTATTTTCAGGATGCGCCCATCATTGAAACGCAGGAAGGTAGTTATGCCAACCGCGATACTGATGAAAAGCATACCAACATCAGTTGGAACCACGGTCTTTCTGAAGTGATCAATAACCTGATTCACCAGGGTCTTTACATAAGCGCTTTTCAGGAATATGATTATTCGCCATACAATTGTTTTCAGGATATGATTGAAATAGCCCCGGGCCGTTTTCAAATAAAACGACTGGGCAATAAGATACCGATGGTGTACAGCATAAAAGCCGAAAAAAAGGTGTTTACAAACCGGTCAGCTACAAGAGGTATTTAAGAATAGCAATCAGGCCAAAACGAGTGCGCTTAGATTATGTGCTTTATTTACGCGACTTGCCCGACCTAGCCAGCAAACCCCATCCTCCCGAACCTATTAAAAATCCAAATGCATACCATGTTCCATTATTGTTTTGAGCATACATCGTCACATCTTCCCATAGGAGCATACCAATTAAATCGAACGGTGCAATCAGCCCATGCCACAGCCCGCCCCAGAATCCGTAAGTATGTCCAGACACACAATGTTCTACCACTTCCCTTTGAGCGCAGGAACCTAAGCAAACAACCACCAATAAAAGCATTATTGCAGTAGCGGCATTAAAATGTAATGGCTTCATTTGTATTTGTATTTTGGTTTTGTTTAGGCAACGGTTTTTTAATTCCATTACCACCAAAACAAAGTTCATATAAAAAACAGCAGGTACTATTCCTCAAAGCAAAATTGTTTATGATATTTGTCAGATTAAAAATGCCAGGTTATGAATTGTTTCAATTAGTATTTTCCCTTACCTTTGCGCTCCAAATTAGTTCTTTTAGTATATCCCGGCAAGGGAATATGAGGAATTTGGAAGTGGCGTCTCAATAAAAACGTCACGTTTGAACCAATAAATCAAGTAAAAATGGCAAAAGAAATCTCCGGCTTTGTAAAGCTACAATGTAAGGGTGGCCAGGCCAACCCCGCTCCTCCAATCGGTCCGGCTTTAGGTTCCAAGGGTGTAAACATCATGGAATTCTGTAAGCAGTTCAATGCAAGAACGCAGGACAAAATGGGTAAGATTCTACCCGTATTAATCACCGTTTATTCTGACAAGAGTTTTGATTTCGTTATCAAAACACCTCCTGCATCAGTGCAGTTGATGGAAGCCGCTAAAATTCAAAAAGGTTCTAATGAAAGCAACCGCGTTAAAGTAGGTAAGGTTTCTTGGGATCAGGTAGAGGTAATTGCAAAAGACAAAATGCCCGACCTGAACTGCTTTTCGGTAGAAAGCGCTATGAAAATGGTAGCTGGCACCGCGCGCAGCATGGGCATCAATGTGGAAGGTAAAGCCCCCTGGGAAAATTAAAATCCACACCTTCTGATCCCGTGAGGGAAGATGAAAAAAAGGAATCTTAAAAACTAAAAAGAATTTAAAATGGCATTCATTGGTAAAAAAAGAAAAGTTGCAAATACGAAAGTAGATGCAAACAAAACATATACATTACAGGAGGCATCCGCATTGGTAAAAGAAGTCAATGTTGCAAAATTCGATGCTTCTGTTGATCTGCATGTGCGCCTAGGCGTTGACCCTAAAAAAGCTGACCAGGCGATCCGCGGTACTGTAACACTTCCACACGGAACAGGTAAAACCAAAAAAGTTTTGGTACTGTGCACCCCCGAAAAAGAAGCTGATGCAATAGCAGCCGGCGCTGACCATGTGGGATTAGACGAATTTATTCAAAAAATTGAAAGTGGCTGGACGGATATTGATGTGGTTATTGCCACACCGCAGGTAATGCCCAAAATTGGTAAGCTGGGTAAAATACTCGGGCCGCGCAACCTGATGCCCAACCCCAAAACCGGCACGGTAACCAACGATGTAGGCGCCGCTGTAAACGAAGTGAAAGGTGGTAAAATCGCATTTAAGGTAGATAAGGCCGGCATCATTCACGCCTCTATCGGCCGGGTTAGTTTTACTCCTGAAAAAATTGCAGCAAACGGACTGGAGTTGATTAATGCATTGATTAAAGCTAAGCCTTCCACGGCAAAAGGTGCTTATTTAAAAGGCATCAGTATGGCCAGCACCATGAGCCCCGGTATTCCTTTAGATACCAAATCATTTGTACATTAATCCACCCCTAATCAATTTTAACACAGTCAAACTTTTATAAAAATGACTAAAGAACAAAAAAACGAAGTAATTGAAGTTCTGAAGGGCAAGTTCTCTCAGTACACCAATTTTTATATTACCGATACCGAATCTCTTAGCGTAGACCAGGTTGGTAAACTGCGCCGCGCCTGCTTCGACAAAAATGTGGAAATGCGTGTGGCTAAAAATACCCTGATCAAAAAAGCTTTGGAAGCAATAGATTCAGAAAGATTTAGCGAGTTGTACAACAGCCTGCATAAGGTAACCGCCTTAATGTTTAGCGAAAACCCCAAAGAGCCGGCTCTTATCTTAAGCTCCTTCCGCAAAGAAAGCAAACTGGACAGGCCTGTATTAAAAGCTGCATTTATTGACGGCAGCGTGTACGAAGGTGATGATCAGCTTGTTGCTCTTACTACGCTTAAAAGCAAGCAAGACCTTATTGGCGAAATCATTGGCCTACTGCAATCTCCTGCCAAAAATGTTATTAGCGGCCTGAACGCCGGCAACAAACTGGCAAGCCTGATTAAAGCGCTGGAACAAAGAGAAAACTAAAGTTCTTATAAAAAAGAGATCCCAAATCCCCGGGTACCAAGTGGGGAATTATTCTATAAACTTCCGCCGGAGTGCAAACAATGAAGGCGGTTATTAAAAAGTAAAAAAATGGCAGATTTAAAATCATTTGCAGAGCAGTTAGTAAATTTAACTGTAAAAGAAGTAAACGAATTAGCACAAATTTTAAAAGACGAGTACGGTATTGAGCCTGCTGCTGCTGCAGTAGCTGTGGCTGCCGGCCCGGCTGCAGGTGCTGCTGATGCACCCGCTGAAAAAACTGCGTTTGACGTAGTATTGAAAGCTGCTGGTCCTAACAAGCTGAACGTGGTAAAAATTGTAAAAGATCTTACCGGTTTGGGCCTGAAAGAAGCAAAAGAACTGGTTGACGGCGCACCAAAACCTGTAAAAGAAGGTGTGGCTAAAGCAGAAGCTGAAGACGTAGCGGGTAAACTGAAAGAAGCCGGCGCTGAGGTAGAAATAGCTTAAGATTTGTAGTATATTTTTTTAGAAAGCTGTCCATCGCGGGCAGCTTTCTTTTGCTATAACAGGTCCACCTGCTGTTTATTTATTTCAAATACTTCGCGGCAAACTTTTTCTGCAGTGGTATATTCAGTAGATTTGTAAGGCCTTTGATAAAAATAAAACCTGCACATATGAGTTACAAAAAAGTATTGATTGCCATAGATAACAGCCCTCACTCTTTACACGCCGCCGAAAGAGGTTTTGAACTGGCCATAGCCATCAAAGCCCAGGTTGGCATCGCTTACATCATAGATATTATGCACGAGCCGGTGATACCCGAAACAGGTTTAGTGGCCAACGATGTGCAGAACAGTTCTGTGATTGAGGCCAACAAGGTAATTGATGAACTGATACTAAAATACCCGCATGCCGGCGAAATAGCCCGCTTTACCTTCGAAGGGTTTCCTAAAAAAGAAATTGTAATGATCGCCAGCGACTGGCAGGCAGATATAATCGTAATGGGTACCCACGGCCGCACAGGACTTTCCTACCTGCTGCTCGGCAGCGTATCAGAATACGTGATCAGGCACGCCAACCTGCCGGTGATGGTAGTTCCCTTGAAAAATTAAGTTTAGCTGCCCCGCTGAGAGCCTGTGTTTTGCTGTTTGCTTACAAAACCCGCGGTGCTCTGTGGTTTTTGAATGAATTTAGAATTGGCACCGCCTTTTGTATTGTCCTTGCGGTTGCTGTTCTTTTTCCCTTTTTTATTATTTTGATTGAGTAACGACATATCCTTTCTTGTTTTGGCTAAAATAACGAAAATCTCCCGCGTGTAAAAGTTAAAAATTACTATCGCTTCTTACCTCTTATAATTTCATGCGTTCAGAATACTCCAGGTATTTCAATACGCCTGTAGCCGGACTAAAAACGATCTGGTACTTCGTATCACCTGTTTCATTTTTTGCTTCAAACCGATACAACCGGTTATCAGTATACCAAACCGAATCGTACAACAACTGTGCACCTTGCCGGGAATAATATTTGGAAGCTTCTATTTGTGCTACCATTTGCCGGGTGGAGTCCCTATCAAATTTTATATCATATTGAATAAAGAAATCCTGCCCGTTGTTCTGGTACTGCTCATTCAACACAGAAAAACCCTTTGGCAACTGTATTTCAGTAATCGTTTCTAAATTCTTTTTTGCAGATATCTGGCTGCATGCGATCAGCAGCAGGCTCAATAACCACATCAACCATACATTTTTCATTCGGGAAAAATTAATGACCAAATATAAACAGATTGCAGCAGAATGCTCTATGTTAAACCGCAGCCATCGCCATTTATCCCTGCAATACGCTAAATTTGCAAACGCACAAACCGGCGCTGATCAAACCGCCGGCATAATTATTTATAATGAGTGAAGAAAAGAATAAAGCAGCGGAAAAAAGCCTGAATTTTATAGAAGAGATTATAGAGGCCGACCTGGCTTCAGGCAAGTATACCTCCATCGTTACGCGGTTTCCGCCCGAGCCGAATGGTTACCTGCACATTGGCCACGCCAGCAGCATCTGCCTCAACTTCGGCCTTACTGAAAAGTACGGCGGTTATACCAACCTTCGTTTTGACGATACCAACCCGGTGACAGAAGAAACCGAGTATGTAGACAGTATTAAGGAAGACGTGAAATGGCTGGGCTTTCAATGGAAAAACGAGTTGTATGCATCTGATTATTTTGAAACGCTGTATGAATTTGCCATAAAACTCATTCAAAAAGGGCTGGCTTATGTAGATGATAGCAGCAGCGCGGAGATTGCCGAACAAAAAGGAACGCCTACAACTGTTGGCCGGCGCAACCAATTTGCCGAACGCAGCGTGGAAGAAAACCTGCGCCTGTTTGCCGAAATGCGTGAAGGCAAATATCAGGACGGTGAAAAAGTGTTGCGTGCCAAAATAGATATGCAATCACCCAACATGCTCATGCGCGATCCCATTTTATACCGCATTAAGCATGCGCGCCACCACCGCACCGGCGATACCTGGTGTATTTACCCCATGTACGATTTCGCGCACGGCCAAAGTGATTCTATAGAAAACGTAACGCATTCTATTTGCACCATGGAATTTGTGCCGCACCGTGAAGTATATGACTGGCTGATTGAAAAACTGGAAATCTTCCCCTCAAAACAATACGAGTTTGCGCGCCGCAATCTAAGCCACACGGTAATGAGTAAGCGTAAGTTAATGCAACTGGTGAATGAAGGCTATGTTTCGGGCTGGAACGATCCCCGCATGCCCACCATTTCCGGGTTGCGCCGCCGCGGCTATACGCCTGAAAGCATCCGGGATTTTGCGGACCGCATCGGTATTGCCAAACGAGAAAATACGGTTGACGTAGGCTTATTGGAATTCTGTGCCCGCGAGCACCTCAATAAAATAGCGTTGCGCCGAATGGTAGTTTTTGATCCCTTGAAAGTGGTGATCACCAATTACACGGGTGAAGGGGAGATCCTGCAGGCAGAGAACAATCCCGAAGATGCCAGTGCGGGAGAAAGACAAATAACGTTCAGCAATGAACTTTATATTGAGCGGGAGGATTTTATGGAAAACCCGCCAAAAAAATATTTCCGGCTCAAACCGGGACAAATGGTGCGCCTGAAATATGCGTACATTATTCAATGCGATGAAGTAATAAAAGACAGCGATGGCCACATCACGCAACTCAACTGCTCTTACGTTGCCGAAAGCCGCAGCGGCGCAGACACCTCGGGCCTAAAAGTAAAAGGCACGCTGCACTGGGTGAACGCTAAAGACTGCCTGAAGGTTCGTGTAAATGAATACGACCGCCTGTTCCGGGTAGAAGATCCTTCTGGCGAAGAAGGCGAATTTAAGGACTACATTAACCCTAACTCTCTCAAGATAGATGAAAACGCGCTGGCTGAGCCTGCTTTAAAAAATGCAACCCTGGATCAGCGATTCCAGTTTCTGCGCAAAGGGTATTTTACTTTAGATGCAGATAGCAACAGTAATCAACTGGTTTTCAATACAACGGTGGGACTAAAAGATAGTTGGACCAAAGAGCAGAAGGCTTAAAAATATTCTTCTAAACTTCAAATGATCCATTTAGGCGGGCTACTACCCGTCTTCTTCTCGCAAGCAAAACCCTTGCCTTTGGCAGTATGGAGATTTTACTCCCCTGCCCTGTTGCGTTTACAGCAAAATTTGCGTTTTACTATTAGAGAGATAAAAATGCAAATGGTATAACTTGCAGTACCATTCAATGAAATAATATGATGAAAGTAAATAATACCCCACTGTATATCGCTGTTCTGCTGGTTTTCACATTATGGTCCTGTTCAAAAGAGCAGGCATCAGATCTTCCCATTACAGGTATTTCGCAGGTTAATATCATTCATGCCTCCCCAAAAACCGGTTCTTTAGACCTGGCATTTGACAACAACCGGCTCAGCCTTAACTTTTTTAATTATACTGACTGGGTGCGGAATGTGAACGTTTTTTCAGGCACCCGTGGCTTTTACATTTACCCAAAAGGATCAGCCACCCCACTGCTTTCCAAAAACCTCAATTTTGTACAAGGCAGAAGTTATTCGGTTTTTATTGCGGATACCACTAGCAAATTAGACGCGGTATTGTTGCGCGACAGCAGCCGTGCCCCCGGATCAGATTCTGTGCGTGTCAGATTTGTAAACATGAGCCCGGATAACGGCAGCCTGGACCTTTACCTGGAAGGCAGCAGCCAACCCATCGCCACCGGCATCACCTATAAAAACGCTGCAGATTTTACAAGCCTGAAAGCAGCCAACGGCGCTATACTGGAAGTGAGGCCAGCCGGTCAAAGCACGGTGCTCGCAAAATCAACAGCTGTAAACCTGGTTACAGGAAATTATTACACGGTATGGACAACGGGGTACAGAGCGCTGACCGATGATCATACTAAACTACGGGTAGAAACATTCTGGCACTGATCTCTGCCAGCACCGAAAACCCTTGCTTTAATAACAGAAATAAGTTGTAAGGATTGGTATCAAGTAACGCCGAACTGGAACATATTATTAATGGTTGCCTTAACGATAAAGTGCAGCAAAAGGAAGCCCTTTATAAAAGCTATTATGGCTACATAAAGGGTGTGGTGCTTCGTTATGTGCAGGATTACCATACGGTGGAAGAATTGGTGAACGATAGCTTTATAAAAATTTTTTCTAACCTGGATACATTCCACGGCAAAAACAACGCGGCAGACCTGTGCCTTTCGTTTAAAAGCTGGGTGGCAAAAATTGCCTCGCGCACGGCTATTGACTGGCTTAGGCGAAAAAAGATCAGTTTCGGGCACGAAGAGATACAGGATCACCACGGACCGCGGTGCCTTACCAACCCACCCGATGGGCACAGCGATGGAAGGGAGATCAGGCGCCTGCTGGAATACCTGCCGCAAATGCAAAGAACCATATTTAATTTATACGAGATAGAAGGATACTCTCACGAGGAAATAGCCGGCCTGCTGGCCATTCCCGTGAACGTATGCCGCGTGTATTTATCAAGGGCTAAAACAAAATTAAAAGCCCTGTACGTAAAAAATATTTAAACAGTCATGAAATGAGCCATAAAATACTTCACACCAACAATGAATATTATGGGGAATTACATGTGACCAGCAGAAAAAACAGAAAATACACATGAAAGAGCCAAGAGATGAATTTCTGGAGCAAATAAAAAACACGCTGCTCGGCCATGAGGAACCTTATGACAAGGGTGCCTGGGAGCGGTTTGCTGCCAGAAATTTGCAATCAAAAAAGAAAAAACCTGTTGTTCCTATTTGGAAATGGGCGGCCGCTGCTGCGGCGGTACTGGCAGGCGCACTCATTTTATTACAGTATTTTAATGCACCTGATGCTGTAACCAAACCGGGTAAAAACACGACTCCAATGGCCCGGATTGACGAAACCAGGCAATCGCCGGTTACAGACAGTACCGCCCCAGCTATGGCTCCAAATGCCGGACTGGCGGTTGCAGATTCGCGGGATAATTTAACTACCCGCCAGCAAATTAATAGTATACCAGTAGAAACCCATTTCAATCAGACAGCGATAACCCAAAACCCGGTTGCACACACGCCGCTGCCTGAAGCGCAGCAACTCAAAACACAGCAAACCCCACAGGTACAATCGCCCGGGGAAAAGCCTGCGCAAAAAGCATTTTGGGAAAGTGGCGTGGAAAAACAGGATGTGGCAGTGGAGAAACCCGTTCAACAGGACAACAAACAGCCATTGGCTATTCACCAGCCCGCCCAAAAAAGAATTGCTGATGAAGAAGGTCGCGGCAAATGGAAATCCAGCTTGTATGTATCGCCCAATTTTGCAGGTAATGGCATTGATATGGGTTATGGTTATTCTCTCGGTTATGCTGTAAATGATAAGGTAAGGATCAGTTCGGGCATCGCCTACACCAAAGTATCTACCTCAAAACATTTTCACGCGCCTGAAAGGCCTGCTGCACTGGCTGTAAGCACATCCTCTTTTGCCCGCAGCGTAGAGGCCACGGCTTACACGCCCAACCCGGCCAATCCTTATTTGCAATCAATGGATTCATGGATTTCGGGTATAGATGTGCCGGTGGAAGTTACGTATGACCTGGGCAAGGTATATGCAACAGGCGGCGTGTCTGGCTTGATTGTATTAACCGGGGAAGACAATAAAAAATATATTCCCAGCCTGAACTCAAGGGCGTCTGTATTAAACAATGAGGGCAACGTGAAAGAATATACCCAGGTGGCTATGGAAGACAAGCCGATCAGCCAACCTTCACCAAGCAATACTTCATTTATAGGTTTTTACAATGTGTCTATGGGCTTCCGGCAAAGGATCTCTAACAAAAATTCAATATCCGTTGAGCCTTTTATTAAAGTGCCCATGCAACAAGTTACAGAACAAAAACTCAACTATACCGGTGCCGGTGTGCGGCTAAAATTTGATTTCTGACACGAAACCTGTATTCTATATAAAATCGGGAGCCTGTTTTTTTCAAAGCAGGCTTTTTGTTTCAATAAACTGTAATAATTTTTTGCCACAATGCTGCCAACCCCTAATTTTGCGCCCGGAGAGCTGGCAGAGTGGTCGAATGCGGCGGTCTTGAAAACCGTTGACTGTAACAGGTCCGGGGGTTCGAATCCCTCGCTCTCCGCTTTAAATATTGAAAATCAATATATTATACAATTAGGTAGCAAAAAAGGTAGCAAATTGGCTGCTTTTTTTCGTTTTTAGCCCTCTTTTTACACTTTCGTTAATTGGGGGTAGTTGGTTCAAATGTTGTAATATATTGCAGTATAAAATTAGCATGGTGCAATTATTTGCATGAAGCTACCCACAAAAAACCACCGTTCGGGTGGTTGAAAAAAGGCTAATTAAATGGGAACTCAACCGCAATGCCCTTGCGCTGCATTTCTTGAATTTCCTCTAACAAACGGCGTTCATAATCATTTTGCGGCGTTCGCCTGCCAGTAGCCAGCATGACCCCGACAATATCAGGGTCTAAGTCTTTTGAGTTACAATAGTCTTCGTATGAGTTGTATGTTATTCCATCCTCTACGTATTTTCCTTTTTTCACTTCTTGCATTTTCTAAATATACAAAAAAACCACCGTTCTGGTGGTCAATCAATCAAGTCATCTTTTATCATTGGTTGCTCATTTGCGTGTTCATCGTATTTCAAAGCCTGTTCTTTTTCGCCTCTCCGGTATAACAATGTAGAAATGTGCATGTATCTGTTGGCATCCGAAAGTAAATCCATATACCCGGTTTTCTCGGACAACGAATATCCGGTGATTTCTTTTACCTCTTTTTCCGTTGGGTTAAAATCAAATATTGTTTCCATTTTAAAACTATTTAAGATTCAAAAACCCTTTTCACGTTGTCTTTATATTCCTGTTCTGTCATTGGGTAACGTTTCAATGCTTCGTCCATTGTTGCGCCTTTTTCAAGCATCGCACTTATACCCATAACTTTTAAGTCAAAAAGGCTTATTTCGCCTTCCAACATTTCGGCGTGCATTTCCAATGTAAATTCGTCCTGCTTTTCTCTTTCAAATACAATTGTGCCAACTTGCGCCGGGTCAACTTCAAAATGCATTGCCTCGCCTGTCAAATATTTGTCCGGTATTTCGTCCGGGAATGCAGGACAAACATATTTTGAACTATCAAAATGCCTACAATGTGTGCATTTTGATTTGTAAATATTATGCACTTCGTGGCGGTCGTTTATCGTTAGGATTGTGTGCATTTGCTAAAGATAACAAAAAAAGCACCCCGAAGGGTGCTAATGCTTACATCCCGTTAAGATTTTATTAATTACAGGTATCGGACGGCGTAGTGGTTGAATTTTAACGCCCCGGTGGACAAGTTCCAGTTAAATAAACCCTCTGTGCCGCCTTCGCCTGTCCAGACTATCCGCGAAACGTCCAAACCTGCGTTGGTTAGAATCTTGTGCATTTCTGCCAACGCTGCTTCTGCTTCTTTCCCCGCCTCAAATAATTGGGCTTGCGCCTCTGTCTCAATGGTGGTTGTAAAATGACGGTTGACCGCCTCAATGTCAATTTCAGGTTGAAGGTCATCAGCGATTTTTATAATATCATAACCAAAATAAACATGATGTAACGGGCTGCTGTAAATCAACGATTGCCCTATTTCCTGCCATGCGTTTAGAAACGGTTTTACTGCTTCATTTGCAAGCGCAATGGTGTTGCCCTGCATTCCCGGCAGCTTAAATTTAGAAGCATCTTTCCGGGCAAATTCGAGGTACTCTCGTTTCGCAGATTGCCCCCCTGTATCACAAAGTTCTTTGAACACATCGACGGAAAAAGGTTTTAGAATTTGCAGGGCGCAATACTCCCGGATAGCGTTATTGATTACCGGAATGGTTTTCATGTTTAAGTGCAATACAGCACCGTTTGCGCCTGTTTCTTCAAATGCGACTTGCTGCCCAATTGCAATTGTTTCTTTTGTCATAATTTTAATTTTTAATGTTTACGTTTGATTTGGCCCAAACCCGGATTTCCTCCATTATTTTTTTGTCATCGCGTTCGCGCTGTTCCTGTTCCTCTTTCTCCCTGTTGGCTCTCCCTTGTGCGAGTTCCTGCAATTGTTGATTAATTGGAGCCATAGCGGTGGCAACTGCTGTGGCGATAACGACCGCCAATTGTTCATTAGTTAAATCCATGATATTTGTTTTAATTGTTTAAAAAATTATTTAGTTTGATTCAAAGATATTACGTTATAAGAAAAACGCCCCTTTGCCCTGCGCACGTCCAATGCCCGGAATAGTTGGGGGCGGATTATTTTTTCAAACTCTCTTTTAGAGTAAATCTCGGACGCCTCTAACTTATCCGCTTCGTTCTCTAATAATTGCTCTTCATATTTTTTTAATTGATGAAGCGCGATTTGTTCGGGTGTCAGCTTCTCAATGATGACCTTATCCATTGCCAGCGCGGAAAAATTATCTTCGTTGAAGTCATGGAAGGCTTGGAACTCATTTTGTAAATCAGCAGGGATAAAACAGTAAGAGCCGTGTTCGCTGAAATCCATTGGCAAGGCAAATAG
>JAFAFV010000234.1 GCA_023423285.1 Bacteroidota bacterium | reverse complement strand
AACAAAAAAGTAAAGAAGCCGGTGCACTGGGCGGTGGCATTTCAGGCTCGGGCCCATCCATTTTTATGTTGAGCGAAAATGAAGATACAGCCAGTTCTGTCGGCAGCATCATGAAAGAGATTTATGACAGGATCGGCATTGATAACAATGTGTATGTAACCACGATCAATAAAGAGGGAGTGGAGATTGTTGAATGAATAATTAATAATGAATAATTCAACATTAAAAATCGCCTTTTTAGAAATGTTGAAGGAACCGTTATACGGCTGTTTCACAGTCGGCGGAAATAATTAAAAATTAAAAATTCAACATTAAAAATTAATGATAATGAACTATTATAGTCTAAATAAACAATCCCCTGTTGTAAATTTTAAAGAAGCTACTATACTGGGACAAGCGCCCGATAAAGGCCTTTACTTTCCGCAGGCATTACCAGCAATAGACAAAGCACTTATTGAAAATATTGAAAACCTGCCAAACACTGAAATTGCTTTTCGTGTCATTAAAGCGTATATAGGAAATGAAATTCCTGATGACATCCTTTTTGATATTGTGGAAGAAACGATCAATTTTCCCATTCCTTTACAACCCATTACTGAAAATATTGCAGCATTAGAATTATTTCATGGCCCCACGCTTGCGTTTAAAGATGTGGGCGCAAGGTTTATGAGCCGCTGCCTGAGTTATTTTTTAAGAAATGAAGACCGGCATTCCACGGTTCTGGTGGCCACTTCTGGCGATACGGGAGGCGCCGTGGCTAATGGGTTTTATGATGTACAAGGTGTGAATGTGGTGATTCTTTACCCAAAGGGCCGCGTAAGCCCGGTACAGGAAAAACAATTGACAACGCTCGGCAAAAACATTACCGCGCTGGAAGTAAACGGCAGTTTTGATGATTGCCAGCAAATGGTAAAACAGGCTTTTATCGATGTAGACATCAATCAGAAATTGTTTTTAACCTCTGCCAACTCTATTAATGTTGCCCGCTGGCTGCCACAGCAGTTCTATTACTTTTTTGCATACAAGCAGTGGCAAAACAAGCGGGCTCTTCCGGTGGTGTGTGTACCCAGCGGTAATTTCGGAAATATTTGCGCCGGCATTTTAGCAAAAATTACCGGCCTGCCGTTAGGGCATTTTATTGCAGCCTGCAATGTCAACAACATTGTTTCAGATTATTTACAAACAAAGCAGCTAAAACCTAAAGTAGCTGTTGCCACTCTGTCCAACGCCATGGATGTGGGCAACCCAAGTAATTTTATAAGAATTATTGAATTGTTTCAAAATCAATTTCCAGTACTCAAAAGCAATCTTTCAGCCCATACGGTTACAGATGAGCAAACCATGCATACCATCAAATCTGTTTTTAAAGAATATCATTACACCTTAGACCCTCACGGCGCGGTGGCATACCTGGCGCTTGAACATTACTTACAGCAACATCCGGATAAAAAAGGTTTTATTTTAGAAACCGCTCATCCTGTAAAGTTTCCTGAAGCAGTGGAACAGGCAACCGGAAAAGCCATCGCAATTCCAGATTCATTGCAAGGCTTAATGGCAAGCCAAAAACACTCTATAGAAATAGAACCGGCGTTTGAAAACCTGAAAGAATACCTGATGAGCTAAAGGCAAGTTCTACCACAATATTTTTTTAGAAAACTTTACAATCACTGTTTTGTTTTAATATTTCCACGATATTTATTTTTTGCGCACCTGAAATATCTTGCATTGAATCTGCGTTCACATCTTAGGCGCGATCAAATATGTATTTTTACACTATGCACAACCTGGAACCCTTTTATAACTGGCAGCATATATACATCAGCGAAGAGGATGAACGCTCGCCTTTCTACGGCGTGGAGCATTCTCAGTTTGAATATACAGATACGGTTTACAATTTTTACATTCACCCCCAATGGGACTATTTTGGCAGCCGCACGCTGTATATGAAACTACTAATGGCTGATTATGATGAAGGCTACGCCGTAATTGAATTAATTGGTGAATGGAATGATGCTGTTGAAAATGATATTATGACGGTAAAACGCGAAGTACTGGAAAACCTTATGGACGAAAACATTCATAAATTTATTTTGATTGCAGAGAATGTGCTTAACTTTCACAGCGGTGATAAAGATTATTACGAAGAGTTGCATGAAGAATTGATGGACAACAGCGGTTGGATCGTGTGCCTGAACATGCCGGAGCAAACACAATATGAATTCAGGTATGCTAAACTGTACCAGTATATTGAACTGATGAATGTTGAGAACTGGCGTATTTACAAACCTTACCATCTTTATAAAAAAATAGACAGTCAGATAGCTACCCGGCTGGGAGAATAAAAAAACCAAAACGATTTAACTATGCCAAAAGTTGTCATTACAGGCGGCACCGGCCTTGTGGGAAAAGCGCTCACTCAGGCATTATTGCAGAAGGGTTATGAAATAACCATTTTAACCAGGGACCCATCAAAAGTTTCAGGTATGCAAGGCGTTCGCTATGCCGCGTGGGATGTGAAAAATCAAACGATTGATGAAGCAGCAGTTTCAGACGCAGAACATATCCTACACCTGGCCGGCGCGGGAGTGGCTGATAAACGCTGGACCAAAGATCGCAAGCAGGAAATTATTGACAGCCGTGTTAAAAGCGGGGAACTGCTAAGCAAAACCATTCAAAACAATAACAATTTAAAATCCTTCGTCAGCGCCTCGGCCATTGGCTGGTATGGCCCTGATCCCGCAATACCCAACCCTAGTCCATTTACTGAAGATGAACCATACTCAAAAGACTACCTGGGTACTACCTGCTACAAATGGGAACAAAGTGTGCAACCATTGCAGAATGCAGGCAAACGCCTTGTAAAACTACGTACGGGCATTGTGCTCAGCAATAACGGTGGCGCACTTAAAGAATTTATAAAGCCGCTGCGTTTTGGCATAGCAACCGTTATGGGAAGCGGAAAACAAGTTGTAAGCTGGATTCATATTGATGACCTTGTAAACCTCTACATTACCGCTATGGAAAATGAAAATTATTCTGGAGTTTATAATGCCGTAGCGCCGTACCCCGTCAGTAATAAACATTTGGTAGAAGAGTTGGCCCGAAACGTAAAAGGCAAATTTTATACATTGACAAAAGTGCCCTCATTCGTTTTAAAGGTGATGCTTGGCGAAATGAGCATAGAAGTTTTGAAAAGCGCCACCGTAAGCGCGCAAAAAGTTTTGACTGAAAATTTTCAATTCAAATATCCTTCCATTACCACTGCACTCGAAGATCTGGCTGCAAACAAATCTAAATAACGATTTAGAAGCACAGTATAAACAATTCCATGATGAATGTTGCACGATCATTGCCCTAAAAATTTCCAATGCGCATCTTTCGACATCGTTTGCGTAGTTATTTTACTTTATTCATTTTTAATTTTCTAAGTTTACAGTCCTTGGACTACAATCAAACAAGTAAACGATTCCAATTAAAATAACGTAAAATATGTCACTGAATTTAAAAGAAAACGCAAAATACGCTTTGCTCGTTCCCACCAGCATGGGCGTACGTATTACCCCCGTAAACCATGCCCCGGTACATACTTCCAATCATTTTGAAATGCAGGCTACAAGTGCTGAAACCAACGTGGCCAGTGTATCATCTTACCTGGGCCTGTCCGTAAAAGTGTTAACCGCCTTTGTAAAAGACAGTTCCATTTCTCAATTTATAAAACACAACCTGCGCAGCCGTGGTATGGATTATGAAGGACCCGAAGTGCCGCAGGGAGGCCCATGGGGCTACCGTCACCAGTTTAATATTGCAGATAGCGGGTACGGACTGCGCGGGCCTCGCGTGCTGAATGACCGTGCCGGCGAAGTGGGCAGAACCCTTAATGTAAAAGACTTTAACCTTGAAAGGATTTTTGGAGAAGAAGGCGTGCAAATCGTTCATCTTTCCGGCCTCATTGCAGCTTTGTCGCCCGATACAAAAACATTTTGCCTTGAAATTGCAAGAGCAGCCAAAAAGCATGGCACTTTAATTTCATTCGATTTGAACCACCGCGCCACCTTTTGGAAGGACCGTGAAGATGAACTGCGTGAAGCATTTACCGAAATTGCTTCCATTTCAGATATTCTTATTGGCAATGAAGAAGACTACCAGCTATGCCTGGGCGTTGAAGGCCCTGATGCGGGAGGTAAAGACATTACATCAAAAATTGAAAGCTTTAAGGAAATGATCGGGCGCGTAAAAGCCAGGTTCTCCAACGCACAGGTATTTGCTACCACACTCCGCCAGGTAATCAGCGCCAATGAGCATCTTTGGGGCGGCATCTTATTGCACGGCAATGACTGGCAGGTGGTAGAGCCACGCACCATTTATGTGCTTGACAGGATTGGTGGTGGTGATGGTTTTGTAGGTGGTATGCTCTACGCTATTTTAAAAAAATGGCAACCTGAAAAATGGGTGCAATTTGGCTGGGCAAGCGGCGCGCTGGCTACCACTTTTCTTACAGATTACGGTCAGCCTGCAGACGAAGAAATGATCTGGAGCATATGGGAAGGCAATGCAAGGGTGAGGAGATAATGCTTTTATGAGT
>JAFAFV010000229.1 GCA_023423285.1 Bacteroidota bacterium | reverse complement strand
AAACAAGGCAGTTTCGTAAATTGTAGCATCAGTTTTCAGTTCTTCCACGCTAAAAGAATCCAACGCGGTTTTTAAAGCCTGCGAAGTTTGATTGACTACACGCTCATCCCAGTTTACAAAGCCTTCAGTCATTTGAAAATAATGATTTAACACGCTGCTTACCGACTGATTAAACGCACTGCTGTGTTTGCTTACCGCAATAGGCATTGGCGCTTCCTCTTTCGGCTCATCTTTTTTAAATGCATATTTATACACTAAAAATGCACCCGTAACCACCAACAGCAGTATCAATAATTTCTTCATGCCAACCAGCTTTTTATTTCTATCCCTAAAACTTTAAATTTGCAAAATTTACCATTCAAAAGTAACAAATAAAATTTGATATGCTGGCAGGCTTACAAAATGTAACATTCGACTTTGGCGCAAGAACGATCATTAAAGATGCTACCTGGCATATTCAGCCAAGTGAAAGGATTGGGCTGATTGGATATAACGGAACGGGTAAATCCACAATTCTTAAACTGCTCACAGGCGGCTACACGCCTTCAGCCGGAACCGTTGAGAAAGGCCGGGAAACCACCATTGGTTATCTTCACCAGGACTTGCTGAGCTTTGACACGGATGAATCTATTTTACAGGTGGCAATAGGCGCTTTTGAAAAAGTACTGCTGCTTGAAAAAGAAATTGAATTGCTGGGAAAAGAACTGGAAAAAGATACATCCAATGAAAAACTGCTTCACGATTATTCTGACAAACTGCACGAACTGGAAACGCTGGGCGGTTACGACATTCATCATAAAACAGAAGAAGTGCTGCAGGGCCTGGGTTTTACCGGCACAGACCTGAACAGGCCTTACAAAGAATTTAGCGGTGGCTGGCGCATGCGCGTGTTGCTTGCAAAAATGATACTTGCACGGCCGGATCTTTTATTGCTTGATGAGCCTACCAACCACCTTGATCTTCCATCCATTGAATGGCTGGAAAAATACCTGCAACATTACCAGGGCGCTGTGGTGATTGTAAGCCATGATAAATATTTCCTGAACCGCATGGTTACAAAAATTGTAGAGGTGTATCAAAAAGAACTGCACTTTTACAACGGCAACTACGACTTTTATGAAACTGAAAAAGCACTGCGCACAGAGATGCAGCAAAAGGCTTACGAAAACCAGCAGGATTATATCAGGCAGAATGAGCGATTGGTAGAACGCTTTCGCGCTAAGGCTTCTAAAGCTGCCATGGCCCAAAGCATTATGAAAAAGCTTGACAAGCTGGATCGCATTGAAGAAGTAAGTATTGACCGCCCCGATATCCGCATCAATTTTCGCATGGATAAAGTGCCCGGCAAAGTGTTGGTGGAACTGAACGACGTATCAAAAGCATTTGGCGATAACATCATCCTGCAAAATACTAAGGCTGAAATTGAACGGGGCGATAAAATCGCGCTCATTGGCGCCAACGGAAAAGGAAAATCTACATTGCTGCGCATAATTGCCGATGCTGAAAATTATGAAGGCGACAGAAGGTGGGGGCATAACGTTGAAGAAAGTTTTTACGCCCAGCACCAGTTAGAAGCGCTCAATATGAACAACACCATAATTGAAGAAATGAAAGAAGCGGGCAGCCAGATGACTGAGCTGGAGTTGAGAACCCTGCTGGGCTGCTTTTTATTTAGCGGAGATGATGCGGATAAAAAAATCCGCGTGCTCAGCGGTGGCGAAAAAGCACGTGTGGCGCTGGCCAAAACCATCATCAGCAAAGCTAATTTTTTATTGCTGGATGAGCCTACCAACCACCTTGACATTCATAGCTGTGAATTGCTGATAGAAGCGCTGAATAAATATCAGGGCACTTTCATACTGGTAAGCCACGACAGATATTTTATTTCTAAAACGGCAAATAAAATATGGGAAATTGTGGATCATGAAATTAAAGAGTTTAAAGGTAGTTACGATGAGTGGGTTACCTGGAACGAACGGATGGATAAAAAAATTCCAGCAATTGAAAAACACGAGGCCATAAAAAAATCTGCACACAAGCCGAAAACACAACCCGAACCCGTGCAAACACCAGCACCTGCAAAAGCGCCCATCAACAAAGAGCTTAAAAAGGAACTGCAGAAACAGCAAAAACAATTTGCACAGGCAGAAGCTGAACTGAATCAGTGCAACAGCCGCATCAAACAACTTGAGGCGGGCCTTGCAGATGGTGCCACCTATGCCGATAAAGAGAAATTCATTGCAACTGAAATTGCTTATATCGAGGCTCTATCGGCACGCAAAAAACTGGAAGAAAATTATGAAACCATTTTTGCACGCCTTATCGAACTTGAAGAACAGCAAATAAAATAATCTATCAGAATCCGGCATTATAGAATTCATTCATGGTGTAGAATAATGCACCGTATGGCGTAATATTTGTTACATTTATGATGATTCTATTTATTCACTAAAAAAAATTACAATGAAA
This sequence comes from Bacteroidota bacterium, assembly GCA_023423285.1. Taxonomy (GTDB): domain Bacteria; phylum Bacteroidota; class Bacteroidia; order Chitinophagales; family Chitinophagaceae; genus Niabella. The sequence goes on along the minus strand of JAFAFV010000229.1, from coordinate 13,661 downwards.
AAAATTTTAGCAATCATTACTATTGCTGCATTCATGTTTGCAATGCCGGCATGCAAGAGTAAAGTAAGCGATGCAGATTTAAGAACATCTGCAGATGCGGCTATTCAGGCAAACCCTGCACTAAGTGGTGTGACCGTAAATATTGAGAACGGCGTCGCCACATTGTCAGGAAATGTAGCCGATGAAGAGGCGAAAACTGCTGCCGAAACTTCAATTAAAGGGGTGAAAGGGGTGAACAATGTTGTGAACAATATTGCCGTTGCACCTCCACCAGTAATTGCCACAGAGCCGGCCCTGCAAAGCGCGGTAACAGATGCCATTAAAGATCATCCAACGGTATCCGCCACCGTTTCGCCCGATGGCGTTGTAACTTTAACCGGCGAGATAAGCAAGGCCGACCAGATAATATTAATGCAAAAAGTAAACGCCACAAGGCCTAAAAGCATTGATACAAAAAGTTTAACCGTAAAATAATAAAGGAAAAAAATCATGGCACTTCAGGAAAAATATAAAGCGCTTATTGATGCCGCTAATGCATCCGGCGTTTCTAATCTTGCAGTAAGGGAGCAGGATGGCGTATTGTATATTGACGGCGACGCACCAACGGGCGCCGTTAAAGATCAGCTTTGGAACATATACAGTCAGATAGATCCCAACTTTGCAGGCGGCGATTTGGTAATGAATGTAAATGCAAAAGCGGAAGCAGGCTCTCAGGTAAGGGTTGTAACTCAGGAAACCAACCTGAACATCAGAAAAGGCCCCGGTACCGATCAGCCTATTGTTGGCAAAGCTGCAAAGGGTGAAATCATAACCAAATTGGGCGATGCTAATGAGCAATGGGCGTCTGTAAGAACCAATGATGGTGAAGAAGGGTATGCTTATTCGCAATATTTGGAGCCCGTAAGTTAATGACCATTAGATAAGTATTAAGCCTCTGCTGTAAAGCGGGGGCTTTTTATATAAAACTCCTTAACATCTACCCTCTTCCGCTATTCTTTATATGCCCTTTCAATTCTTTGTTAAAAGCATCTTCCTGCAATAATTTCTCAAGGCTGATGTGCATGCGGTAACGCCAGTAATAATCAGGATTTGCAGGCACATTAATTCTTTCTTCTTCAGGGTTTTCCCTCCTCAGCGCGCTATCCATACCCATCAAATCCTGTATTTGAAAGATGCTCCACATCGCAGGCGAGAAAAGATGTTGCAGTACAATAGCCCTGTTGATCCATGGCTCACAGAAAAACGGCGCCTCGCCATTTTGATCTAAGACAGTATTATAAAAACGCTGTGTGCGCTGCCTGTCCTCCTGCCACCAGCCGCGCACGGTGCTCATATCATGGGTAGAAGGTGTAACCACAGATAAGTATGGCGCATCTGCAGGATTGAAAAATTCTATACCGGGCTGTTTAGGCATACGCTGTATCTCAAGGCTTAGTATACCCAGTTGCGTCATTACATCGGGCACACAGCCTGGCACCATACCCAGGTCTTCTCCGCATATCAGCATATTAGTAGCTTCTATAAGGCCCGGCAGTTTTTTCATGGACTCATTTTTCCAAAATTCATCCTGCCTGTGAAAAAAGTAGTTGATATAAAGATGCCATAGCCGCTGCTTCGCATCTTCATGAAGGTAATTAAATGACATCGTTTGATCAATGGCTATTCGAAAATGAAACTCATTTCCATCAGAACCTTCCTGCTCAAATAAGATAACATTAGAAATGATATTGTAGAGCGCGCTTCTCAGTTGTTCATTTTCTACTGACGGATCTTGCCCGGCAAACCATATTTCTACTTTTCTCTGTGTATCAAACTCCGGTAGCAGTGCATAGGTATTAGGGCCGCTTTTCTGTAAAAACCTTTTTCTTACTTCTCCTGCTTTATCTCCAAACACTTTATACAAAATAGCATCAGTAATAAAAGGCTTGCAATAACGGTCACGATCAAACCAAATACCATTTTCACCAAACTCTTTTCTGTGCACCGGCAGGCAGGGGTCAAACCTTCCCATAACACCCTGTACAGCATCTGCGGGAATACTCCATATTCTAAAGAAGCCTAAAATATGATCAATACGAAAAGCGTCAAAGTAGTGGCTCATTTGATGAAAGCGCTGCTTCCACCAGGCAAATTCATCTGCCTGCATTTTTTCCCAGTTGTAAGTAGGAAAGCTCCAGTTTTGGCCGGTAGCGGCAAACTGATCGGGCGGAGCACCGGCCTGTAAATGCATTTTATAAAGTTCCGGGGCCACCCAGGCGTCCACCCCGTAGCGATACACACCAATGGGTATATCGCCTTTTATTATGATGCCATTTTCGTGGGCGTAATCCACTGCATCACACAATTGCTCGTGCAATTGGTACTGCAGCCAGCAATAAAAGTTCAATTTCTTATACGCAACAGAACGGGGCCTGAACAATTTTTGAATTTCCTTTTCATTGTAAATTTTATGCATCTTCCACTGCGCAGCATCTGCAGTTTGATACTTATCGCGCAGGTAGCAAAAGGCTGCGTAAGGTTTCAGCCATTTTTTATTTTTCTGCACAAACTCTCTGCAGGCATCACTTTCCATGCATTGAGTGCTGCTGCTGTCGTAAATTTTTTGAAGTAGTTTCAATTTTAGTTTCAACACTGCTTCATAGTCCACATCTAATAATGCATTCAATTGTTTTTTTTCAGATGCATAATCTTCGCCGGGCAACGCGCTATATTTTTGCAGCACTTTCTCAATATTTAAGAAAATGGGATGCAATGCAAATGCAGATATTGCCGCGTAAGGGTAAGAGTCCTTCCAGGTATATGTTGCCGTGGTATCATTAACCGGTAAAAGCTGTATCAACTTAAGACCCGTAAGTTTTGCCCAGTCTACTAATAATTTCAAATCCTGAAACTCTCCCACTCCCATGCTATTCTCACTTCGCAAACAAAAAACAGGAAGCGATACGCCAGCACCTTTCCAACTATTATTTGGTCTGTTTATAAAACCATCGTGCAGGATTACCAAACCGCTCTCTACAAAAGGTTGAAAGCACAATCGGTTACTACCACTTTCATATTCAACAAATGCATTCAGGCGGGTATTGTATACACCATACTTATACGCCAAAGGAATTCTGGCGGAGTCAAGCCTTAATGGTATGGACCACCAATCTCCGTCTTTATGCAGCACCAGGGGATTATTTGTTTGCCAATTGTGCAATTGCCCATCATTACCTAAAATACAAACCACTTCGTTTTCTTTTAATAACGGGGCTTTTACTTTAAATAAATGTGTGGGGGCCACCTCTGCTTGTGCCTGCATTGCCGTGGCCTTTGGCAATAATATATTTTTAAAGGGAGATGTAAAAAATACATTATCAATAGCACCACTGTAATTCCAAACATCGAATACTTTTAAAACCTCGTTACCCGATAAATCTAAAAGATCAACTTTTCGGTCATAGCCCGATTCCGATACCCCTTCACCATCACTATTGACAAGAAAATATTTATACTCTAATAAACAATTATTAAAATTCGTTATATCTATATCTGTTTCCAGCTTCCAATAATCACTGCTCATATACTGCATAGGCACCATGGTTGCATTTTGTTTATTGCCCAGCTCCTGAACATTGCCCAGGATGTATAAACTCTCCCCATAGCTGGTATGAAACCTTATATAAAATTCAATCCGCATTCGTTTTCTCTTTTCATACAACATATATCAACCAATTTAATAAACATCACGGCACAAAAATAATGTGTATTGTGTACACATTTACGTACGAATGTAAAAATTTCCCAGGTATTTTTATAAATATTTCTATAGAAGCGGTTGCTTTAATGGGTTGTTCCCTTTATTTTTGTCCAAAACAAAAAATATGGCAACAGCAAATAAAAACAAATTATTAATGTGGATTTTATTTTTCATTTCAACGGCTGCCTTTTTATTTGCTATTTTCAGTCACTGGCCTTGGCTTACTTTGATCATTCCATTTGTAACAACTTTCTTTGTTAAAGCAATGGACATCATCTAAAAATTTTTAGAATTTACCAGGCCACGATATAGCGTGGCTTTTTTTTGCCCAATGGCTTATAAAGTTGGTTTGGTTATTGATGTAAGTATTAGATATTTATATTAATAAAAAACCAACAGATCATGACAACAGACACTAATGATGAGATAGTAGTTGTGAAAGTTTATGACGATATTGGAGCAGCCACATCGGCAAAAGACAAACTGGAAACTGCCGGTATTAAAGCAGTAATTGATGATATGAACGTGGCAGGTATGACGCCTACTGAGGGCATTGAGGTAAGAGTGTTTAGCAAAGACCTGGAAGAAGCTGCCCTGTTGCTGCAGGAGTGACTTTACGACAAGAAAGAAGATTTATTATACAGCGCAGGATATTTTGCGCTGTATTTTTTTGCTTTATATTTTCTGAAAATTATTTTTATAGAACGTTTTAACCTTGCAGTAAAGGCAGCATATATCAACAAAATACTTGCATTTATAAAAAAAATATTAATCTTGCGGCAAAACAATTGCTTTTTCCCAAAAACACTTTCACCCTATGCTGGGAGAAAAATTAAACGGGGGTGAGGCGCGACAATATTAACAATGGCAAAAAACTTATTAATAGTAGAGAGCCCCGCAAAGGCAAAAACGATAGAAAAATTCCTTGGAAAAGATTTCCAGGTAAAAAGTTCTTTTGGGCATATACGCGACCTCGAAAAAGCCGGGATGGGTATTAACATTGAAAATAAATATGAACCCCGCTATGTGGTAAGTGAAGGAAAGGAAAAAGTTGTAAAAGAATTGAAATCGCTGGCCAATAAAAGTGAAGAGGTTTGGCTGGCAACGGATGAAGACCGCGAAGGAGAAGCCATTAGCTGGCATTTGTGCGAGGTGCTGGGCCTTGATCCCAAAAATACCAAGCGTATTGTTTTTAACGAGATCACGAAGAATGCAATTCAAAAAGCTGTAGAAAATCCACGTACGGTTGATATGGACCTGGTGGCTGCGCAACAGGCCCGCCGCGTGCTTGACAGGATTGTGGGTTTTGAACTAAGCCCTGTTTTATGGCGCAAAATAAGCATGCGTAATAACCTGAGTGCCGGCCGCGTACAAAGCGTAGCAGTAAGATTAATTGCAGAAAGAGAAAGAGAGATCAATGCTTTTGTACCGGAAAATAATTTTAAGATTGATGCGATCTTTAATGCTGTTGACAATGCTGGCAAAACCATCAGCTTTAAAGCAGAAGGTAAAAAATATGAGAATGAAAATGATGCCCTGCAATTTTTAGAGTCGTGTATCAATGCCAAATATACAGTACGCGACATACAGGTAAAACCAGGCAAACGCAGCCCGGCACCGCCTTTCACAACATCAACCCTACAACAGGAAGCAAGCCGAAAGCTGGGTTACAGTGTAAGTAAAACAATGATAGTGGCGCAGCAGCTTTATGAAAACGGGTTGATCACCTATATGCGTACAGACAGTGTGAACCTGAGCAATACGGCCTTGGGAGATATTACCAATACGGTAAAAAATATGTATGGTAATGAGTACCATCAATTCAGGCAATACAAAACCAAAAGCCGCGGCGCACAGGAAGCCCACGAAGCCATTCGCCCCACGTACATGAATAATACCAGTGTTGAAAACAGCGACTGGAAGCGCCTGTACGAACTCATCTGGAAGCGTACTATGGCCAGCCAGATGGCTGATGCGCAATTGGAAAAAACCACGGCAAAAATTGAAATAGAAACAAACAAGCCGGCAGCACAGGCAAACCGAGAAGAACTGACAGCCAGCGGCGAAGTGATTAAGTTTGAGGGATTTTTGAAAGTATACCGCGAAGACCGAGACGAGGAGGATATGGATGAGAACGAAGGGCAGGAGGGAATGCTGCCACCACTGACAGTGGGACAAAACCTGCCCCTGGTGCAGTTAAGAGCTATTGAAAGATTTACGCGTTCGCTGCCCCGTTATACTGAAGCATCGTTGGTAAAAAAATTAGAAGAACTGGGCATTGGCCGTCCCTCTACCTACGCGCCTACAATTTCTACCATCCAAAAAAGAGGTTATGTTGAAAAAAGAGATAAGGAAGGTACGCTTCGCTCTTTCAGAAAACTGCTGCTTCAAAATGACCAAATACAAAAAATAACCGAACACGAAATAACCGGCGCTGAAAAATCCAAACTCTTTCCCACAGATCTGGGGCTTGTGGTGACTGATTTCCTGAAACAATATTTTGAGGACATCATGGATTACGGCTTCACGGCCCGCATAGAAAACGAATTTGATGATGTGGCAGAAGGCAAAATGAAATGGAATGAAATGATTGATGATTTCTACAACCCATTTAAAGTGGATGTAGAAAAAACAATTGAAACTGCTGAGCGCATTAAAGGCGAACGGCAACTTGGTATAGAACCAGTCAGCGGCAAACCAGTGTATGCACGTATAGGCCGCTTTGGCCCGATGATACAGATTGGCGGGTCAGATGAAGAAGATACGCCACGCTTTGCATCGCTGCAGCGAGGGCAGAGCATTGAAACAATCAGTCTGGAAGAAGCGCTTGAACTTTTTAAACTTCCTTTTACCCTGGGCGATTATGAAGGTAAAGAAGTATCGGTAAATGCAGGCCGTTTTGGACCTTATGTAAAATGGGGTGAAGATTTTGTAAGTATTCCCCGTGACACGGATCCTTTTAACGTGGATATGCAGCGCGCTGTAGAACTTATTAAAGAGAAACAAGTAGCCGATGCGCCCGTTGCCCAGTACGAAGGCAAACCAGTTACAAAAGGCAAGGGAAGGTTTGGCCCGTTTATTAAATGGAACGATATGTTTATAAACGTGCCACGCCGCTATAATTTCGACAACCTTCAGCAAAGCGATATTGATGAACTGATTGCTACTAAAATTGATAAAGAAGCCAATCGTTACATACAACAATGGCCTGATGAAAAAATCTCAATTGAAAACGGCCGCTGGGGACCTTTTATACGCTTTAATAAAAAAATGCTGAAACTTGGAAAAAAAGAAAACGGCGAAAAGTATACAGCAGAAGAACTCAGCACCATACCGCTGGATGAGGTAAAAAAAATGATTGAAGCCGAATTACCTGACGCATTTAAAAAGCCTGTGAAAAAGGGTGCTGCTAAAAAGGCACCGGCAAAAAAGAAGGCAGCTTCAAAAAAAAGATAATAGCTACAGTGTTAACAACAAAATAGCTTTTATGCAGGCACTGGCAGTAGCCTCAATCACCTGCACTATTTGTTTTATTTTCACGCAAAACGCTGTTTTCACACTTTTAAATCCTTTTACTTTGCAGCGCTGATGCAGTATGAGTTTATTACAATAGAAGGAAATATTGGCGCGGGCAAAACCACGCTGGCTACGCAATTAAGCCGCCATTATAACGCCAGGCTTGTATTAGAACAATTTGCCGACAACCCCTTTCTGCCTAAGTTTTATGAAAAGCCTGACCAATACGCTTTTCCTCTGGAATTGTTTTTTATGGCCGAGCGTTACAAGCAACTGCAGGAACTACTTTTACAAAAAAGCATGTTTCAGCAACTTACCATCAGCGATTATCTTTTTACCAAATCTCTTTTGTTTGCAAAAGTCACCCTAAGTGAAGATGAGTACAGGCTTTACCAGCGCCTGTTCGAGATTGTGCAGCAAAACCTCATTCAACCGGAAATACTGATCTACCTGCACGCGCCCGTAAAAAAATTACAGGAAAATATCCGTAAACGTGAAAGGTCATATGAACAAAGCATTCCCGATGAGTATCTGCAAAACATTCAGGACACTTACCTGCAATATCTAAAACAGTTTACCGTGCCTACATTGTTTGTAGATGCAGCTAACGCCGATTTTTTAAACACCCGAAAACATCTGGATATTATAACAACTGCTCTTGAAAAAAAATACAACCCAGGCATGCACTATATTGAATTGCCGTAGTTTGCTGACAATTTATAAGCTGAAAAAACCACTCTCACTGCTTGTTCTGATATAAGTTATACCAAAACCTGTTTTTTATCATCTTGCGTTTTTTGTGTTGTTTACGGGATTGTTTTTAAGCAATAAGTCAGTATTTTTAAAGTTCACCAACTTAAAATCTTGACATATGCAAACATTTGATCAAAAACACATTAAAAATATTGCCTTTGTGGGAGCACATGGCACAGGTAAAACGACGCTTACCGAATCCATGCTTTTTGAAGCCGGCTTGCTCAACCGCAGGGGAAGCATTGGTGAAGGCAATACGGTATCAGATTTTAATAAAATTGAAAAAGACAGGGGCATGAGCGTGTTTACAACGCTGGTGCATACCGAGTGGCGGAATTATAAGATCAATATATTAGACACACCGGGCCTTGATGATTTTATAGGTGAAATTGTACAGGGCGTAAAAGCCGCAGATACCATTGTAATGGTTGTGAATGCACAGCATGGCGTGGAGCCGGGAACCGAAGTAATCTGGAATTACATCAACCGGTTTAGAAAGCCGCTTGTTTTTGCCATCAACCAGATTGATCATGAATATTCAGATTTTGATAAAGCCATTTCTTCTTTAAAAGAGCAATACGGTAACAACGTGGTGCAAATCCAATACCCCATCAGGCACGATGGCCATATAGCTATTATTGATGTACTGAAAATGAAGATGTATGTGTTTAAAGATGAAGGAGGCAAGCCCGATAAACTACCCATACCCGAAAACGAAGTAGAAAAAGCCAACCAACTGCACAACGAACTGGTAGAAAAAGCTGCAGAAAATGAAGAATCGCTGATGGAAATATTTTTTGACAAAGGCACGCTGAACGAAGAAGAAATGCGCGAAGGCATTAAAACTGGCATGGCGCAAAACAGCTTCTTTCCCGTGTTCTGCCTGTCGGCTGCAAAAAATATGGGTAGCGGCCGCCTTATGGGTTTTATAGACCACGTGGCCCCATCAGCGGTAGATAAGCCTGCTTTTACAACTGCTAATGGAAAAGAGCTTACCTATGACCAGTCGAAACCCACATCAGCATTTGTTTTTAAAACACATTATGAACCAAATATCGGCAAGATTAATTTTGTAAAAGTAATTACAGGACAACTAAAAAGCGGCCAAACACTGGTGGATGCTGTAACGGGTAAAGAAGAAAGCATCAACAACATATTTATTGTAGATGGCAGCAAACGCAATCCGATTGATAAGCTGGTAGCGGGCGATATTGGCGCTGTGATTAAATTAAAAGATGTGGAGACCAATACCACGCTGCATGAAAAAGGTTTTGAGGTAAAGATCATACCCATGGAATTTCCGCAGGCCAAAGTACGCAAGGCTTTATTTGCCGATAATAAGGCCGCCGAAGATAAACTCACAGAAGTAGTAAAAAAGATCGTGTCGCAAGACCCGACTTACAATCTTACATTTTCGAAAGAACTGAAACAATGGGTGCTGAGTAGCCAGGGCGACTTACACCTGGCCGTATTTGAATACCTGCTGGGCGAATATGGTATCAGTGTGCATTTTGAGGATGTGAAAGTAGCCTTCCGCGAAACCGTTCAAAAACCAGCCATTTCTTTTTTTCGACATAAAAAACAATCCGGCGGCGCGGGGCAGTTTGCCGAAGTACGCATTAAAATTGAACCTTATTATGAAGGCATGCCTGAGCCGGAAGGCTTTAGCCTGAGAGGCAAGGAAGTGATTGACCTGGAGTGGGGCGGCAAACTGGTATTTTACAACTGTATTGTAGGCGGCGTAATTGACCAGCGCTTTATACCATCTGTTTTAAAAGGCATTATGGAAAGCATGGCCAACGGGCCTTTGAGCGGCTCTTATGTGAGGGATGTTCGCGTGATGCTGTTTGACGGCAAAATGCACGCAGTAGATTCTAACGATATTTCTTTTAAAATTGCCGGCGCGCGTGCCTTTAGTAATGCAGTGCTTGATGCCCAGCCCAAACTGATGGAGCCGGTTGACCAACTGGAAATTACTGTACCTGATGCGCTGATGGGCGATGTTATGGGCGAGCTGCAAACCCGCCGCGCCATGATTATGGGAATGGAAGCTGCAGGAGGATACCAGAAACTGACCGCCAAAGTACCTCAAAAAGAAATGGCCGGATTTTCTAACAGCCTGCGCTCTTTAACACAGGGCCGCGCCAGTTTTACCTCCAGTTTTGACGGCTTTACACCAGTAGCCGGCAACCTGCAGGAAGAAATTGTTGCCGCTCACAGAAAAGAAGTGGAAGAAGAAATGTAACGAAACAATTCATTAATCAAACGTGCAGTGATCAACAAACTGCACGTTTTTTTTGCTACATGCGTTCAGGTACTTTAATGCCCAGTAATGCCATGGCCGCTGCAATGGTATTGGCGGTAAGCTGGCATATCTTCAAACGAAGTTGTTTCTTTTCACCGGTTTCAGCGCTGCGCACTGAATGCGCTGCGTAAAAACTGTTGAACAGTTTGGCCACATTGAAGGCATAAATTGCCAGAAGCGAAGGATTGTGCTCCGTAGCGGCTTGCTGTACAATGGCGCCGTATTGTTCAAGCAATACCAGTAATTCTTTTTCGAGAGGCAGCAGTTCCGTTGCAACAAATGTTGCATCGCTTGCGGCTTCACTTCTTAAAATGGAGCGGATGCGGGCGTGGGTGTATTGTACAAATGGCCCGGTAAATCCGTGAAAATCTATACTTTCCTCCGGATTGAATACCATTCTTTTTTTAGGATCCACCCTTAACAGAAAAAATTTCAACGCGCCAATGCCTATAATGTTGTAAAGTTCGTGCAGTTCTGTAGTTGAAAAATCTTTTACTTTTCCCAGCTCTTCCGTTTTAGCAGCAGCCACTTTAATTAGTTCATCAATCATGTCATCCGCATCTACCACCGTGCCCTCTCGGGTTTTCATGCGACCGGAAGGAAGTTCTACCATCCCATAGCTTAAGTGATAAATGCCGTTAGCATAAGGCTTGCCCAGCTTTTGCAAAATCAACTTCAGCACTTTCATGTGGTAGTTCTGCTCATCGGCAATTACATAAATACTTTGATCGTAAGGGAAGTCTTTGTATTTTTCATCAGCAAGGCCCAGGTCTTGTGTAATGTAAACTGATGTTCCATCTTTTCTCAACACCAGTTTTTCATCAAGCCCTTCGGCAGTGAGATCAATCCATATGCTGCCGTCTTCTTTTTTATAAAAAACGTTTTTTTGCAGGCCTTCCTCTACCAGTTCTTTACCCAAAAGATAGGTGTCGCTTTCATAGTAATGTTTGTCAAAGTCAACACCAATACGTGTGTAAGTCTGGTCAAAACCTGCGTACACCCAGTTGTTCATGGTTTGCCATAGCTCCATCACTTTGCTGTCTCCATTTTCCCAATCTACCAGCATTTGCTGCGCAGCTTTCATAATGGGTGCTTCCTTTTCAGCATCTTCTTTGCCCATGCCCTGCTCTACAAGTGCTGCTACCTGTTCTTTGTGTTTTTGCCCAAACATCACATAATAATCTCCCACTAGGTGATCGCCTTTGATGCCGGTGCTGTGCGGCGTGGCGCCATTAGCATGTAGTTGCCAGGCGATCATGGATTTATTGATATGGATACCCCGGTTATTTGAAATAGAAGTTTTCTTTACTTCGGCGCCGGTGGCTTTGAGTATTTCAGCAATAGACCAACCAAGGAAGATGTTACGCAAATGCCCCAGGTGTAACGGTTTATTGGTATTGGGCGAAGCATATTCCACCATCACTTTTTCACGCGTTTGCGCAATGGTTGCCGCCTGTACGTTTTGATAAGTGTCTTGTAAAAAACTAAGCCAGCGCTCTCTGCAAACGACCAGGTTTAGAAACCCTTTAATAACGTTATAACCGCAAATCAATTCCGGATGTGATGCCACCAGTTTTTCACCAATTTCGCGACCCAGGTCTTCCGGCTTTTTCTTCAAGTCTTTTACAAATGCAAAAAGCACCAGCGTGTAGTCGCCTTCAAACTCCGGCTTGGTAAGGTTTATCGTAACGGATGATTCATTAAAGTCTTTTTGATACAATACTTTCAGCGTATTCTGAATGATCGGTTTCAACTCTGCTACAATACTCATCTTATTTTCAATTTGTGCAAATTTAGGCAGATTGAAGTAACAGTTTGTATCCCTGGCTTGCGCCGGATGCCAGTAACCGCCTTTTCATACTTATTTTAATAAAGGAAGGATAATGTTCGATAATGCAAAAATAAATCACCTAAAATCAATCTTTACTTTTGGCTTCACGCCAATACCAGGCCGGTTATTGGGTATGGTTTTGCCGTCTCTAAAAACAGCGCCGTCGAAAGCATCATTAGCAATAAGCAGGTTGCCGTCAAGATCAGCAAAATCAACTCCCGCCACAATTTGCGCTGCGGCTGATATAGCGCAGGAAGTCTCCGTCATGCAGCCCAGCATTACTTTCATATTCAACGCGCGCGCCAGGTTGCGCATGTTCCATGCTTCACGAATGCCGGTACATTTCATCAGTTTGATATTAATGCCCGAGAATACGCCTTTGAGTTTTTGCACGTCTCGCAGGCGTTGTAAAGATTCATCGCCAAACACCGGCAAAGGGCTTCTTTCGGTAACCCAGGCATTGTCGTCAAGGTTGTATTTATTTAGCGGCTGCTCCACCATCACCACGCCCTGCTCTTTCAGCCAGTGAATCATATCCAGCGCGTAATGCTTGTCGTTCCAGCCCTGGTTTACATCTACGGCAATAGGTAACCTGGTGGCTGCACGCACAGCGCTGATGATGCGTTTGTCATCCGCGGTTCCCAATTTCACTTTTAAAATATTGAACTGCCCCTCCACCTCTTGCACTTTTGTTCGGATCATTTCATCAGTATCAATGCCAATGGTGTAGGTAGTATTTGGAATATTTTTTAGATTCAGGCCTAACATCTTGTACCAGGGTTGTCCCATTAGTTTGCCAGCCAGGTCGTGCAAGGCAATATCTACCGCAGCTTTAGCAGCCGTATTATTTTCGGTAATTTTATCCACGTAGTGCAAAATACCTTCAAAATCAAAAGGATCAAACCCTGAAAGATCTACTTTCTTTAAAAATTCTATCACCGATGCTTGCGACTCTCCCAAATAAGGCGGCAGCGAAGCTTCGCCATAACCTGTAACGCCATCGTAAGTAAGCGAGGTAAGTACAACTGGTGTGGTTTTGCGTGAACTGTTAGCAATGGTGAATACATGCTTCATTTGCAGGTCGTAAGGCGTCCAATTCAATTGCAATTTTGAGGTAGTTGTTCTTGTTTTGGTAAGTGCAGCAGCGCCGGCTTTCAGGTTAATGGCAGATGCACCACCCAACAGCGCGAGCGATTTTAAAAAACTTCTTCTTTTTGTTATCATTGCTATCTTTAATTTCGAATTATCAAATTTCCACATTCTCACATTATTCAAATTGCCAAATTGTCTAAGACTCAATTGCTAATTATACCAGGGATGCGTAAAAATACTCCAGGTGCCATTTTGGGGCGTATGTAAAATTCTTTTTGTTATAACATACCGGCTGCGGTTATGATTGTCGTAATTTTCATCGGCGGGGTCAAGGCTGCTGATCTGTATGTTGCCATCCCCTGCCTGAATGAACTGCCTGTCTTGCAGGTAAATGGCCGTGTGCACAATGTTATAGCGCGTGGTAT
>JAFAFV010000168.1 GCA_023423285.1 Bacteroidota bacterium | reverse complement strand
TTGACGGCTTCCGCAGTGAAAGGCTTCCTGCCAACTTATTGCAGGCGCAGCGCGATTATTTTGGAGCACATACCTACGAGCGTATTGACAGGCCACGCGGCGAATTCTTCCATACCAACTGGACGGGTGAAGGCGGCGACACCACATCCAATGCTTATGTTGTGTAATCATGTTGAAAGTATAAAGCAATTTATAAAGGAGCGTTCGCAGGAATGCTCTTTTTTTTGCTGTGCAATCTTCATTACTTTTGCATCATACAGGAAAACAAATATGCTTATAAAATATTTTTATCTGTAGAGGAGGAATATGTAAAGTTTAAATACCTCAAACATCAAAACATCCATCTCGTTAAGATGCTGACTAACACGAGAAAGAACGAGCAGATAATGAAGATAATTGCTGAAGAAAAAAAGACGATAAGAGTAAGGACGAATAATATCAGGACTAATTATGATCAATCATCCACATGGTGATGCCAAAACCCGTGTAGGTGCCCTGCGGGTTATCAGCATGCGGACCCTGGTATTCGTATAAATCAAACACTTTATAAACCAGCCCGATGTTTTTGGCATATTTTTCAAGCCCAACTTCTTTCAAGGCAATTCTTGTATCAGGCGTTACAGGAAAATTTAAAACATGATTGTTTTGGGCAACCGTCCATACGTTTTGATACTGCTGGCCATTCACTGTAGTGTCTCCAAAGTTTGTATAAGAAAATACCCACTCATTCATATCGCTGCCGGCATCCATATCGTACGGAGGCCTGAAAGGAGAAGAAGGCAGGTAAGCGTTTCCACGCCAGCTAAAACCAGCTTTCACGGGATCAATCAATTTTATTACCCGCATATTATTCTCCGTCACTTCAACGCGGTCGCTCAGGGGTGTTACAATGTAACTGCCATTTTCAAGCCATGCACTCGTTCCCGCTTCATCGCGGATGAGCCGGTTTACCAAAAAAACTTTGCGGCCCTGGTTATCTGTTGTTTCAGCATGTACCGTATGCTTTACCTGGTACTTATGTGTTTCAATCATGCTACCGCTTTTTGTAAAAACAGTTGAGTCAATGCGGTAGGCAATGAACTTGCCAACCTGTAGCGGGTAATAATCTTTATAAGATTCTGCAACCAGATCTTCGGTGGTGTTTTCACAAGCCGTAAACACGACTAAAACAGAGATGAGCAGAAACAAGTTGTATTTCATAAAGTGTAAATATGAGATGGCTGTTGTAAAGCTTAACCGGTGAATCATTGCAGATCAATGGACAATAAAAATACATCACAACGTCCAACAATCCTCAGTTTGCAAAGGGTAATTTTTTAGGAAATCCTGCCCCCTTGTATAATGCCTCCCGCAATCACATCATCCCCTTCATAAAACACGGCGCTTTGGCCAGGTGCAATTCCTTTGGCATGATCGTAAAATGAGACCTTTACTTTTTCTCCTTCGGGATAAAGGTTGCTAAGCGTACCGCTGTCTTTATAACGAATTTTGGTAACTGCCTCCATGCCGGGTGTAATGGTATCATATTTCAGCATATTGATTTTGCCAACCATCATTTCGGTCTTACTCAGTTCTTCTTCATCGCCCAGCATTACGGTGTTATCATCAGGGTTGATGTGCGTTACAAACACAGGCCTGCCCAGGGCAATGTCAAGGCCTTTGCGCTGCCCGATAGTATAAAATGGGTAGCCTTTGTGCTGCCCTAGAACCTTTCCGAATTTATCAATAAAATTGCCGCCATTCACTCTTGCATCAAGCCCTTCTACTTTACGGCGTAAAAAATTACGGTAATCATTATCGGGAACGAAACAAATTTCGTAGCTCTCACTTTTCGTTGCTAATTCGGGATAACCATAATCCACAGCCATTTGCCTGATCTCGGTTTTATGATGACCCCCTAATGGCAGTAAGGTGCGGCCGAGCAACTCCTGGTCAAGCCCCCAAAGCACATAGCTTTGATCTTTGGTATGATCTACCGCTTTACTAATAAAATAGCGGCCATTATGGTGCTGATGAATTTTAGCATAATGGCCTGTTGCAATATAGTCGCAGCCCAGTGCATCTGCACGCTTAAGCAAGGCGCGCCATTTAATGTGCGTATTACAAAGCACACATGGGTTTGGCGTTCGACCTGCCAGGTATTCATCTACAAAATTATCTACCACAAAATCGCCAAATTCATCGCGGATGTCTAAAATAAAATGGGGAAAACCGTGTTGCACTGCGGCCATGCGGGCATCGTTAAAACTGTCTACATTGCAGCAACCGGTTTCTTTTTTACCGCCGCCGCTTTGCGCGTAGTCCCAGGTTTTCATGGTAATGCCCACCACATCGTATCCTTCATCATGCAGCATAAGAGACGCCACGGTACTGTCAATACCGCCACTCATTGCCATCAATACTTTTCCTTTTTTGCTCATTGCTGCTAAAATAAACGGCAAAGATACAAAAAGGTTGACGGAACATGCCACCCGCAACAACTCAGCATTGTAAATGAACGGTTTACCCGGCAAAAAGAAGTATGAGCAACTGTGCGCCCACAATTCTCAATATCATGGTAAGCGGGTAAACGGTTGCGTAAGTATTGGAAGGGATATCATTGCCGGCTGTTTTAATAGCAAAAGCCAGCGCAGGGGGATCGGTGGATGCACCTGCGAGCAAACCACAGGTTTCAAAATAAGTTTTCTTAAAATATTTATGCGCAATAAACCCTACGATAAGTAACGGTACAATAGTTATAACCGCGCCCATGCCCATCCACTTCCACGCCACACCACTGGCAAAAGCATTGCCCAGGTTGGCGCCGCTGGCAAGACCAACACTGGCCAGAAACAGGGTGATGCCCAGCTCTCTCAACATCAGGTTTGCACTGTAAGTAATATAATTGTTAAGATACAATGCGCCGCCAAACCGGCTTAGCAACAGCGCTACGATTAAAGGGCCGCCGGCCAAACCTATTTTTACAGGAATGGGAATACCAGGAACCATAAATGGAATACTACCCAGCAAAACACCCAGCACAATACCAAAAAAGATCGGGGCAATTTCCGGAACATCCAGTTTTTTAACAGAGTTGCCCAGCAGTTTGGTAGCTTTCTCAACTCCTTCCTGCGTACCTACAATTTTTACCCTGTCGCCAAGTTGTAAAAAAAGATCGCCGTGAGGCAAAACTTCTATACCAGCCCTGCTAAGCCTGGCAAGTGTAAAGCCCTGCTCGTGCATACCCGGAATGTCTCCCAGCCGCCTGTGCGTCACCTCTGCCCTTGTAACCACTACGGTACGGTCAATTAGTACGCTTTGCGGGTTGGTTTTCAGGTCTACATCAGAGGGCTTGCCAACCAGTACATTCAGTTTTTTTCTGAGGTGGCGAGGCGCAACAATCAGTAATACATCGCCTTTACCCAAAACAGTATCAGGCGTAGGTGTAATAATTCTGCCGTCAGCCAGCATCATACGCGATACAATGATCCTGTCGCTAAGCAGGTCAAATAATGTTTTTAACGGCTGCCCGTGCAGGCCTTCGTTGTCTACGTTCAGGTGAAAAGAAACAACTTTTTTAGCGCTCAACGCGTTCAGCCTGCGGTGTAGTTCCTGCTCGCGCTGAATATTTACCCCAAAAATTTTTTTAAGAATGAGGAAACTTAAAATAATACCGAAAACGCCGAAAGGATAAGCCAGGGCATAAGCCAGCGTCATATCCGCTCCGCTCATACCCTGTATCTTCAAATCATTGATGGCTGCCTGCGCAGCGCCCAGTCCGGGTGTGTTGGTTACCGCACCGCTCATTACACCTGCCATTACATTTACCTGTGTGCCGGTTGTATAAATAAATAATATCGTAATTAAAATGCCAATAGTTACCACCCCTGCTGCCAGCAGGTTGGTAGTAAGGGCCTGACTCTTTAAAGAAGAGAAGAAACCCGGCCCTACCTGTAACCCAATAGAATACACAAAAAGAATGAGGCCAAAATCGCGCAGGAAATGAACGGTTTCCACATTTACATTTGCGCCAAAATAAGACGCAATGAGGCTGATGAATAAAACCCAGGTGACCCCTAAAGATGTACCGAATATTTTTATCCGCCCTAAAATAATCCCTACGGAAACAAGCAAACCGTATATGATAACGGTTTGAGCTACACTATGTTTTGAAAATAATTCAATAAACCAATCCATAATTAAACTATTAAATCTTTTTTTTGGTTCATCACACAACTGGCAGCCTTCGTAAGCCGCAAAGTTAGCTGAAATAAGTAAGGCAGGTGGTTTAATTTGTTATGATAATTATCATCAGCAGGCCTTATTCTTATCACAATTACACACACGTTATCACCTGCGTATAAACATCAATCAAACATCAGCCAAACCCTGCAATGCCGCGTAAAACCTAATCAATTAAATGTTTTTACCTGACGGATGTCATATTTTACGCTACGTGATAATGGTACTTTTGACTTTCAAAATTTTGAAATATTATGGAAAAAAATCATCCTGTTATAAAGCCCGGATTTGAAGTAATGGACGGCAACGAAGCAGCGGCTTATATAGCTTATAAATGCAGCGAAGTTTGTGCTATTTATCCGATTACGCCTTCTTCAACAATGGGTGAATGGGCTGATGAATGGAGCGCTAAAAATATAAAAAACGTTTTTGGCTCTGTACCCCGTATTATGGAAATGCAAAGTGAAGCCGGCGCTGCGGGTACCATCCACGGCGCGCTTCAGGGCGGCGCTCTGGCATCCACGTTTACAGCCTCACAGGGTTTATTGTTAATGATTCCCAATATGTACAAAATAGCGGGCGAGCTTACCCCGGCCGTGTTTCACATTGCGGCCAGAACACTTGCCACACACGCGCTTTCAATATTTGGAGATCACAGCGATGTGATGGCCTGCCGCTCCGCGGGATGGGCCATGCTATTTGGCAACAACCCGCAGGAAGTGATGGATATGGCACTGATAGCTCATGCCGCCACGCTTAAAGCAAGAATCCCTTTCTTAAATATTTTTGATGGCTTCCGCACTTCGCATGAGTTGAATGAAGTGGAAGTGGTGAAAGATGAAGTGATCTTGCAGATGTTGGATATGAATGCCATTCATGCACACCGCAACAGGGCGCTGAATCCGAAAAATCCTTTCATCCGCGGCACCGCACAAAATCCTGATGTTTTCTTTCAAAGCCGCGAAGCTGCCAACGTGTATATGAACAACCTGCCGCACATTACGCAGGAAACCATGAACCAGTTTGCACAACTCACCGGCCGCCAATATAAATTATACGAATATTACGGCGTGGAAGATGCCGAAAAAGTGATCGTGATTATGGGCTCGGGCACAGGCGCTGTAAAAGAAACAGTTGATCACCTGAACGCCAACGGGCAAAAAGTGGGTGTTGTCATTGTGCGGCTGTTCAGCCCTATGGATGTACAGGCTTTTGTGAATGTAATTCCCAAAACCGTACAGCGCATCGCGGTGCTGGATCGTACAAAAGAACCCAATGGCGTAGGCGAGCCACTTTATATGAACGTGATCAACGCCCTAAATGAAACCGACTATACCATTCGCCCCAAAGTGATTGGTGGCCGATATGGTTTATCCTCGAAAGAATTTACTCCGGCAATGGTTGTGGGCATATATAACGAGCTGGGCAAAGAACAACCTAAAAAACATTTTACTATTGGTATAGATGATGATGTTACCCACTCCAGCCTCACTTACGATAAAAGTTTCCACCTGGAAGATCAACACCTGTTCCGCGGCCTGTTTTACGGGCTGGGCGCCGATGGTACAGTAAGTGCTAATAAAAATTCCATTAAGATCATTGGAGATGAAACAGACAATCACGTACAAGGATATTTTGTATATGATTCTAAAAAATCGGGGTCACTTACCACATCGCACCTGCGTTTTGGCAAAAACCCTATCCACTCCACTTACCTCATCAACTCGGCCAACTTTATCGCATGCCACCATTTCAATTATCTGTCTCTTTACGATATTTTGAAACACGCTGTGGATGGCGCCATCTTTTTATTGAATACGCCTTATGATAAAGAAGAATTGTGGAGCAGGATACCCAAAAGAGTTCAGGAAGACATCATTCGCAAAAAAATAAAATTTTATGCTATTAATGCCTACTCCGTAGCTAAAGAAGCCGGTATGGGCAATCGCATCAATACCATATTACAAACCTGCTTTTTTGCTATTAGCAACATTCTTCCGCGGGAAGAAGCCATTGCAAAAATTAAAGAAGCCGCATATAAAACTTATTCTAAAAAAGGTGAGGCTGTTATTCAGAAAAACTATGAGGCCATAGACCTTGCCGTAAACGGTTTGTATGAAGTAGACTACAGCCAATATCAAATTGGTGATACCCCACTGGGCAACCCTGTGGCACCCGGTGCGCCTGAATTTGTGAATGATGTGCTGGGCCGCATTATTGCAGGTGAAGGTGACGACTTGCCGGTAAGCGCTTTTCCGGTTGATGGCACCTACCCAAGCGGTACTACCAAATGGGAAAAAAGAAACATTGCAGATGCCGTACCGGTTTGGGATCCCAACCTTTGTACTCAGTGCGGGAAATGTTATCTTATCTGCCCACATGCCTGCATCAGGCCCAAAGTGTATGATAAAGCATTGTTGCAAAATGCACCCGAAACATTTAAACATGCCAACCCAATTGGTAAAGAATTTAATAAAGAAACACAGGCGTATACCCTGCAGGTATCTACTGATGATTGTACCGGCTGTTCGCTTTGTGTAGAATACTGCCCCGCTTTAAGCAAAACTATACAGGGACACAAAGCCATCGATATGATGGACAAAATTTCCATCCAGGAAGCAGAGCGCCAAAACTGGGATTTCTTTATGTCACTCCCGGTAATGGATCGTACCTCCATTAACAAAAACACGGTAAAAGGCTCGCAATTTCTTGAACCGCTGTTTGAATTTAGTGGCGCCTGCTCCGGATGTGGAGAAACACCTTACATCAAACTGGTTACCCAATTATTTGGTGAAAGAATGATCGTGGCAAATGCCACCGGTTGTACGTCAATATTTGGAGGCAACCTGCCCACTACACCGTGGACACACAATGCAAAAGGCCACGGACCTGCATGGGCCAATAGCTTGTTTGAAGATAATGCAGAGTTTGGCCTTGGCCTTGCGCTGGCAAGCAATAAGAAAAGGCAAATGGCCATGCAACTGCTTGATGAACTGAGGCCCTTTATTGGTGAAGAACTGGTAAATAAAATCCTTAATGCACCCGAATCATCCGAATCCGAATTGCAAATCAGGCATGAGCTGGTCAACCTGCTAAAACTGAAGCTGGAAACCATCGGAACGCCTGCAGCAAAAGACCTTTATCACCTGGCTGATTTCCTTGAAAAAAAATCCATCTGGATCATCGGCGGCGATGGCTGGGCTTACGATATTGGTTTTGGCGGTCTTGACCATGTGTTGTCAACAGGTGAAAACGTAAACATACTTGTGCTTGACACTGAGGTGTACAGCAATACAGGTGGGCAGACATCAAAATCAACACCGCTGGGCGCCAGCGCCAAGTTTAGCGTGAATGGTAAAACCACCGGTAAAAAAGACCTGGCCATGCAGGCCATTGCACACGGAACAGCTTATGTGGCACAAGTGGCCATGGCTGGTAATGATGCACACACATTGCGCTGCATTCAGGAAGCTGAAGCTTATCCCGGTCCATCGCTCATTATTGCTTACGCGCACTGTATTGCCCACGGTATTGACATGAGTAAAGGCGCGGAAGAACAGCAGTTTGCAGTAAAGAGTGGCTATTGGCCTTTGTTTCACTACAACCCTTTAAAACCCAAAGGCCAAAGGTTTGTACTGGACACCAAAGACCCGTCAATACCGCTAAGCGACTTTATGTACCACGAAAACCGCTACAAAATTATACTACAGAAAACCCCTGAAAAAGCAGCAGAATTTTTAGAACTGGCTGAAGAAATGAAGACCAATAAATGGGACAGGCTGCATATTTTAACCAACCTGTAAGATCATATTTAATAATCATTTGCTGAGTGATTAAGACTGTTACTTTTGTAAGCAGTCTTTTTTTATCTTCACGATGCCAAGCAATTTGTCTGGCGATCATTTCTAAAAATTATACATGAGCAGCAGAAGAGATTTTATACAAAAAATATCATTAGCGGCAACTGGCCTGGCAGTTTTTTCAAAAGAGGGATTGGCTGCACTTAACAAGCAGGCAACTGCTGTAAACGATGGCCCCCTGCTACGCGTGGCGCTGATGGGGCTTGGGGGCTATGCCACCCGTGTGGCAGAATCTATGCAAAACTGTAAGCGCGCAAAAGTTGCGGGACTTATAAGCGGCACACCGTCAAAAATTGAAACATGGAAAGCCAAATACAAAATCCCTGATAAAAATTGTTACAACTACCAAAACTTTGACAGCATTAAAAACAACCCGGATATTGACGCGGTTTATGTAATCACGCCAAACGGCTTACACCACAACCACACCATCAGGGCTGCCAATGCCGGCAAACATGTGATCTGTGAAAAACCAATGGCCAATACCTCTAAAGAAGCTGCAGAAATGATTGCCGCCTGCAATCAAAACAAAGTTCAATTGCTTATTGGTTACCGTATGCGCTTTGAAGCCAATACGCTTGAGGTGATACGCATGCGCAACGCCGGAGAGTTGGGCAGGATACGTTTTTTCCAGGGACTATCGGGTTTCAGAATTGGCAACCCCAACCAGTGGCGGTTGGATAAGAAACTTGCGGGAGGCGGCTCATTAATGGATATTGGCGTGTATGCCATCAATGGCGCGCGGTACATGGTGGGCGAAGAACCCATGTGGGTAACAGCGCAGGAAACCAAAACCGATGCGGAAAAATTTAAACCCGGTATTGATGAAACCATTCAATTTCAGATGGGATTTCCGTCGGGTGCGGTAGCTTCCTGCCTGTCTACTTACAATATGAATTACTTAGACAGATTTTTCCTGAATGGTGAAAAGGGTTTTGCCGAATTGCATCCCGCCACAAGTTATGGCCCCATTAGGGGCAGAACGCATAAAGGAGAACTTGCGTTGCCGCACGCTGTACATCAAACCGTACAAATGGATGAAATGGCAGCGATTATTTTAGATGGGAAAAAACCTGTACTGCCAGTAGAAGGCACCGAAGGGCTGAAGGACATGAAAATTATAGAAGCCATTTATATCGCAGTTAAAACAGGCACAAAGGTGCCGTTGAAGTTATAGCAATAAACCTAAAACCATACATTTGCACAAAATTCGCCGGGAATGCCTCAATTGAGTTTTAATGCTATACTTACTGTAACGTTTACGTTATTTGCTATCATTGATATCATTGGCTCTATACCGGTATTAATTTCCATTAAAAACAAATCCGGTGGGCGCATCAGGGAGTTCAGGGTTACGATCATAGCTGGCATCCTAATGATTTTGTTTTTGTACCTGGGGGGTCCGGTATTGAACATACTGGGGCTAGATGTAAAATCTTTCGCGGTGGCTGGCTCTATTGTAATTTTTATCTTAGGCCTGGAAATGGTGCTTGGCATAGAGTTTTTTAAATCTGACGGAGATATAAAAGCAGCCACGGTTGTACCATTGGCTTTCCCGCTCATTGCAGGCTCGGGAACGCTTACAACTATTATGTCTTTAAAGGCCAATTATCTTTCGAGCACCATTCTTATCGGCATTCTCATCAACCTTGCTATTATTTACATCGTTTTAAAATCGCTGTCATTTATCTCAAGGCTGCTGGGTAAAAGCGGACTGATTGCTGTAAGAAAATTTTTTGGTGTAATATTGCTGGCCATTGCCGTAAAAATATTTGCGGCTAACGCTTCTGGTATGTTTAGCGCGGCCCCGTAGTACAACGCCTGCCTGCCGGTAGACAGGGATAGTACAGGAGTTTCCGGAACTTCTGATCCAGGTTCCCTGCCTGACGGCAGTCAGGGATTCCTGGCGGCAGGAAATAATTTCTGGAAATAAACTTATGGTTTATTTATATGTAATAATGAGTTTTGTCAATAATGACCTTTATGTCGGAATTACCAAAAACATTTCCAACAGGTTGGCAGAGCACGAAAAGGGCAAAAACCGGTATACGAAGGGGTTGCGACCATGGAAGTTGATGTATACTGAAGAGTTTCCCAACTGGCAATCGGCACGTGACCGTGAAAAGTATTTTAAATCCGGTTCAGGTAAAGAAAAACTAAAACAAATATTGAGTTCTTAAAAATATTGGCCCCGTAGTACAACGGATAGTACAGGAGTTTCCGGAACTTCTGATCCAGGTTCGATTCCTGGCGGGGTCACAAATATATTTTACTACTCGCTCTTACATTGCGCAACGCTGTAAAATTGAGAGCTCCATCTATTTTTCAGTCAATTGTGTAGTAATAAATTTTGCCGCTGTTTCGTTTATCACTTTCCAATTACGCTTACCTCCAGGCAATTGTATACTGGCAGGTGTTGTATGTGCAACAAATAATTCTACGTCATCTAAAGTTTTTACTGCTGATGGTACAAAAATTATAGCCACATCGCCATTAAATCCGGCGGATTTATCAACACGCCCCTGAGCAGTAAGACGACCATAAAGCGGTTTGGCTGTAAAATGTCCGTAAATATGATTCCCAATTTTCAACTCATGAAAATTACTGCGGTGCAACGTATAACGAAAATAATATCCAATTCGGGGTGTTTTGTGCAGCTTCTCAAGGTCAAGATCATCAATCATCAAACTTAAATTCTTGTTTGTATAATTGTAAAATATCGTCCCAAATCCTCAACAATCGTTTTCTAACAACACACATTTTGTTCTAAAAAAATTTTTAAATCCTTAACTCCTGCTCGGTATCGGATTGATATAAACATTTATTCCTTTGTTACAATATCATTGATATCCCTGTTCTCTTCATGCTCCTGGCTGATGTCTTCCTCCTGGCCTTTCGGTATTCCTTCATTGGTTACATGCTCATCTGCAGGCACGTCTAAAAAAGATTTCTTTTTATCATCATTTCCTTCAAAGCGCTCTTCCCTGTTTTCCATATCTAAAATCGATTTATCGGCGCGGGGATCTCTATGTTGGTCTTGCATAGTTGATACGTTTTTAGGTAAATAGTACCAATTTTCATGCCGCGGGCGGCTAATACACACGCATGGCGATGGTTTTATTTTTATAGGCATCCAGTCCGTTTAATCGCCTTTGTATACGATTGTTCCATTCGCTTTGCGCTGAAGCATTGGTGCCATTTCCCGTCTCATTGTCGTACAGATCATGTAAGTCTTCAGACTGCTTAAAAAGCCCTTTCATCAAATCGTTGATCTCCCTGGTATAATTCTTTGTAAACCTTTTACCCCGAATGGCTTTGACGGCTTCGCGGGCATAAATTTCAGAAATATCAAAATGCTTTTGCTCGTGGTTCATCAAGTAGTTAATGCTACCCTTGGGCGCATCCAGCACTCTTTCACGAATGAACGAATTGGGCTTATGCATGGTGGCATAAATCGTTATTTCAAAATTTTTAGACCCGGGTTTTGTGGTAAGCGAATAAGTAATGCCTGTGCGAGTAACGGCCATGTGATCTCCGGCGATTTTGGAAGAAGTATCCGACACAACGATAAAATCGCTTAAAGAAACAGTTCTGGCCTGGTTCCAGAAAATAACTCCGGGGCTTACGTTTTGAGCAAATCCTAAGTAACTAAAAGCTATGGATAAAAAAAGAATAAATAATTGCCTCATGAATCAGAACCAGAAATCGCGCCGCCCCATATTCCACCTTACACCCGCACTAAAAACCGTAGCGCTTTTTGTTGGAACCGAAGGAGGAGCAGCATAACGCTGCTTACGTATGAGAAGGTTGGCATCAATAAATAAGTTTTCCTTCAATTCGTAAGACACTAAAAGGCTTGCAAGGGCTGCATCACTTTTCCAGCCGCTACCCACGCTATAGCCATAATCTGACGAGCGGCCAATAGTATTTGGCAAAAACAGGTTGCTGCCATAGTTTACATTAGCTGTACTGTCAAGCCCCTGCGTGTAATAAATCAGTTTGCCCTCTATCATCCATTTTGGTAGCGGGCGATAGCGTAGCACTCCCATCACTTCGTTGAAATTAGCCATGAGCGGGTGCGCCAGAGGCTGGTTGTAGTGTGAATAGTTAGCCACAGAATCATTATGAGAATAAGTAAAAGGTCTTACACGGTTCAGCTCCAGTTGCAGGTCTAAATTTTTTATAGTGAAAGCATCAATGTATTTGGCGCCCAGCTGGTAGCCAAACTTATTGGCCCACCAACCATCACCAGCCCTTAGTTCAGATAATTTAAACTCATCAAACATCAATTGGCCATACAATTGCGCGGTTTTAGCAATGTTAGCTTTAAAATCAATTCCTGCCACACTATTGTCTGCACTACCGTTGTTGCGTTCTACAGATCGCAGGAAGATTAGCGGAACCAGGTAACCCAGTTCAAACTGGCCAGACCTCCCAAAGATCACTCCTTCAAACAGGCCAATGTTCAGCCATCGGGTCACATCAATATCAAGGTGATGCATAGCCGCGTACTTTTTGCCTAATAACTGATCAGCACCGCGCTGGTAGGCATTATGCAGCTCCATAAAAATGTTCTGATAGTTCACCCTCCAAATGCGGGTGTTGAGCTTTAAGAACAAATAACTGTTGCCAAAATCACTCAGGAATAAACTGCGCTGCCCGTTGCCAATAAAATTCTTATCATACCCAAAAACCACATCCACATACTTAGTAACGCCAAATGTTAGATAGCCTCTTGCATCAAAATAATCCACACCTTCGTCAGCTTTAAATTCTTTATAATAGCCTGCGCCAGGTACAGCCTGCCTCTCACGCGTCCAGTCCTGCACGTATAGCGGGCTTCTTTCCTGGTTGTCTGTAAGCGAACCTGCAAACCCGATCTTTTTGGCAATGCGCCCCCTGAATGAAAGACCTCTTGTATTGTAAAAAAGAGATTGATCATTGTCCATTTCTTTCATCAAACCAAAATTCAGTACAGGATTTATCACTAAATCAAAATCGTTGCTGTGTGTTTCAAGCAGGCCTGCAGGGTATTTATAAAAAGTATTCAGGATGGTTTTTTTGCTCAGATACTGATCATGCTCTTCTTCTGGTATCCACTCCAGATTGTTTTTCAAAAGGCTTTTCATGTAATATTTATCTACTTCTGTTAGGTTGGCCTCAACCGAATCGCCTTTTAAATACGCACGAACCGCAGGTACGAAAGCTTCTCTGCTATAAGGCTTAGTTTTTGAAAAATTCAAAACTGAATCTCTCTGCGCCTTAATTTCAAGTCTTTCTAAAAGCACCTCCTGCTTATCGCCACGGGGCAGGTAAGTGGTTTGTGCAAAACTCCATAGTGGCATTAAAATAAGCACAAGCCTAAGTGCAGATTGCTTAAATTGCATACATTTATTTGACAAGGTTAAAAATTTTGGTTTGAGATGTTAAATGAACGTCGCAAACCAAGCAACAAACATCAAACCAATATGCAAATATATCTTATAAAAAACATACATATAGTAAACGAAGGCCAAATAAAAACCGGAGATGTACTGATTAAAAACACAAGAATTGAGAAAATTGGAGGCAGCATTTCTACCAAAGAAAATGTAACAGAGGTGAATGGAGAGGGCAAGTATTTACTTCCGGGCGTGATTGACGATCAGGTACATTTTAGAGAACCCGGACTTACTCATAAGGCTACTATTTATACTGAAAGCAAGGCCGCGGTGGCTGGCGGCGTAACCAGCTTTATGGAAATGCCCAATACAGTTCCGCCCACTTTTACGCTTAACCTGCTGGAAGAAAAATACAGTATAGCAGCGAAAAACTCGCTGGCCAATTATTCTTTTTACATTGGCACCAATAATGTGAACGCTGATGATGCTCTAACAGCCAATGCTCATAAAGATAAAATTTGCGGTATTAAAGCATTTATGGGTAGCAGCACCGGAAACCTGCTGGTTGACAACCCTCTTGTACTTGAAAAGTTATTTTCTGAAAGTGAAATGCTCATTGCCACGCACTGCGAAGACGAACGTATCATAAAGGCAAACATGCAAAAGGTGTTGACAGCGGGGCGTAAACTGACGGCAGCCGACCACCCCATCATCCGCGATGAAGAAGCTTGCTTTGAGTCTTCATTTTACGCTGTTCAACTGGCTAAAAAACATGGCTCAAGGCTGCACATCCTCCATATTAGTACCGAGCGTGAGCTGCGGCTGTTTACAAATATGCTGCCGCTGAAGGATAAAAGGATCACGGCTGAAGTATGTGTACATCACCTGCACTTTACAGCCGATGATTACGCTGAAAAAGGCAATCTCATCAAATGCAATCCTGCCATTAAAGATCCTCATCACAAAGAAGCGCTGTGGCAGGCTTTGCTGGATGACCGCCTGGATGTGATTGCTACTGACCACGCGCCGCACACGTTTGCAGAAAAAAATGAACCTTATGAAAAAGCGCATGCAGGTCTCCCGCTTTTACAGCACTCCTTACCTCTGATGTTGCATTACCATGCAGCAGGTAAAATATCGCTTGAAAAAATTGCCCAAAAAATGAGTCACGCTGTGGCTGAATGTTTTCAGGTAAAACAGCGTGGTTACATTAGAGAAGGATATTTTGCAGATCTGGTAATAGTTGATCCTGAAAGGCATTTTAAAGTAAACAAAGAAAATATTTTTTACAAATGCGGCTGGAGCCCTTTGGAAGGTTTTGAATTCCCGATGTCAGTGGTCCAAACTTTTATAAACGGCCATCTGGTATATGATATTTATGGAAACACGTGTTGGAATGAGTCTGTAAAAGGGCAGCGGATGTTATTCAACAGGTAATGCACTACTCAAACTTACTATGGTATGCAGATAGATAAAATTTCTTTCAATGATATTTCTATTTTTCATCACGAGGAAAATTATTCTATTTTTCACAGGTTGAATTTTACCCGCACCGAGGGAGGAAAAGAATGGCTGCGCCGTTATTTTTCAACACCGTTCAGCGACATCAATAAAATTAAAGGCACGCAAAAGATTATCAAAAAGTTGATGGAGTGCATTGATGAGTGGCCTGAAGAAATATCGAACGGAACCGTGCTGGTGATGTATAAATTTTTAGATTACGCGCTGGACACCATCGGAAACAATCCCGGCACGGTTGAAGCATACATTTACAGGTTGTTGCACAGCGCCGATTATGGCATGGTGCGCTTTTCCATCAAACATTTTATTGATTTTTTCAGGGGATTAAAAAAGATCGTTCAGTTACTTGGCGGGCTTGACCTACCCATGAATTTTCAAATATATATTGACAGGATTGAAGGCCTGCTGCACAATGAAGTGTTCCGGCAAATGTCAGAAACTGATGCTGATGCCCCGCTTTCTATCAACCGAAACTTATACTTTGCCGCAAATGTACGTGGGCTTAATAAGGAAAATGTAATTGAACTGATGGAAATATATAGCCGCCTTGACGCGTGGTATTCAATGGCAATGGCTGTTAAGCGCTACAACCTGACTTTTCCTGAATTTACTGATAGTGAAATGCCCGTGATAGAAGCCAGAGGCCTGTATCACCTGCTGCTGGAAAAACCTGTTCCTTACAATCTTACGCTTGACCCTGACAATAGCTTTTTATTTTTGACAGGGGCCAACATGGCAGGTAAGAGCACGCTCATTAAAGCGGTTGGAGGTGCCGTTTTTCTGGCGCATATTGGCATGGGCGTGCCAGCCAAAGAAATGAAATTGACAATGTTTGACGGTCTGATCAGCAATATTAACGTAGTGGATAATATTGTAAAAGGCGAAAGCTTCTTCTTTAATGAAGTGCAGCGCATTAAAAGCACCGTAGAACGCATTAGCGATGGCCGTAAATGGCTGGTGCTGATTGATGAACTGTTTAAAGGCACCAATATTCAGGATGCCATGCGCTGCTCACTTGCCGTAATTGAAGGCCTTATAAAAGTAAAAGGCTCTTTATTTATTCTTTCCACACACCTGTACGAAATAGGGGAAGAACTACGTCAGCACAACAACATAACCTTCCGTCATTTTGAAACCACTGTAACTAATGATGCCTTGTCATTCAGCTACCAACTAAAAGAAGGCATTAGTAAAGACCGCCTGGGCTACCTGATTCTGAAACGAGAAAAAGTGGTGGAAATGCTGGAACGGCTGTAAACATTGGCACAGTTATAGTCCGTTTACAGAAAAATCATTATATGAAAACGGTTTTATCTTATACTTTGGGGCTGCTTTTCATCTTAAGTTTTAACCTTTGCAGCACGCCGCGCGAACAAATGCCTTCTTCTCAAAAACAAGAAAGTATTGTAAAAGAAGTGTACACTTTTAAGGCTGATGCCAAATCTTTTCAAAAAGAATTGGCAGGTTCATGGAAAGTGATCTCAATGCGCCGCCAGCAAAAAGCCGAATTGGAAACCCTGAATAATGTAACCCTCACTTTCCCTGAAACGGGCACAAGTTTTACTGGTAAAGCGCCGTGTAATAATATTTTTGGCACCATTCAACTAAATGGTTACAGTATTCGCTTTCAGGGTATCGGGGCAACAAAGATGGCCTGCCCGGACATAGAAAAAGAAACGGCTTATATCAATCTTTTAGAAACGAGGATCAGTGCTTTTACCATAGAGGGTGATAAGCTATACCTGCGGGATGGCATTAGCAATATTGTTTTTGAATGCCGGAGGTAGGCTTACCAGTTATTCCCAATCTGTTCGTTGATTCGTTCCGACACATCAACCGGAGCATGGTCTTTCCAGTCTGGATCATATCTTACAAACCATGAAACCCAAAGACTTCTGGCCAACCGCATGAGCCAGGGCTGCAGCACTCCTAACAGCAACGCGTTAAAAATGATCCAGTAAATAAAGCGGTTGTCATTTACTGAAAAACCAATAATAACCCACCAGGCTACAGCACTGGCTACGCTGATGGCAACAGAAAGTGAATAACTAACATAACTTGTTCCATAATAAAAACCAACTTCTATTTCAGTTGGCTGGCCACAAACCGGGCAGTTTTTGTGCATTTTTAATATGTTATTGAACTTTGTACTCAGTGGCTTTTCAAATAACTTTCCTTCTCTGCACCTGGGGCAATAAAACCCCAGCACTGATGCCAGGTAACCTCTGCTGTTTTTTTCCTTTGCCATAATGAAATAATAAACCGGTAAATGTATAAATAGTTGCGAAGCCCTATAAAAAATGATTCAAATCACGCAATGATAATGTTGCCGGAAGCCAAAATTTTTTCCATCTGCGAACTGCGGCTGCCCTTCACCAAAAAATAAGTATCGGTAAAGTTTTGTTGCGCAAACCAATTGCCCGCAGCGGTTGCATTTTCAAAATACATAAACTCATTTTTAAACTGTTCAAAATGGCTGCCCACCAATATTACAGCGTGCCAGTTGTACTGTTTTATAAGATTAATCAGGCGTTGATGCTCTGCCTCTGTTTCCTGGCCCAGTTCTGCCATGGCGCCCAGCATCAAAACTTTTTTTTCTGCCTGAATGGATGCAAAATTTTCAACCGCCAATTGCATGCTACTTGGGTTTGCATTGTAAGCATCCAGTATAAACTTGTTGGTTCTGTGTTGCAGCAGTTGCGAGCGGCTGTTAGAAGGCGTATAAGCCTCAATAGCATCTTTTATCTTGTTCAAATTAATCTTCATCTCTCTGCCCACTGCCACGGCTGCCAACACATTGGGCAAATTATAATCGCCAAACAATTGGGTTTGAATTTCTGTTTCAGGGTCTATCTTTACCCTCAAAAAAGGTGAAGACTCTATGACATTACCCGTAATGTCTGCATCATGTGTGCCGTATTTTACGATCTCTTTAATGCCCGAGCTAAGACCGTGCAGGTAATCATAATCCCACATTACAAAAGCAGTGCCCTGTACATTTCGTATATGATCAAACAATTCTCCCTTACCTTTTTTTACGCCTTCCACACTCCCAAAACCTTCCAGATGCGCCTTACCGCAATTGGTTATAAGGCCATGGGTAGGTTCGGCTATTTTGCAATAAGCTTCTATTTCGTGTAAATGATTTGCTCCCATTTCAATCACTGCTATATTTGCATCTTCCTGCACTTTTAAAATAGTAAGCGGCACACCTATGTGGTTGTTCAGGTTGCCTTCGGTAGTATAAACATTATAAGCTGAGCTAAGCACTACATGTATCAATTCCTTAGTTGTGGTTTTTCCATTGCTGCCTGTGATGGCCAGAAAGGGAATGTGAAATTGCCTGCGATGATGATGAGCCAGTTGTTGCAATGCCGCTAACGAATCATGAACCAAAAAGGTTTTACCGGAAATTTCATATTCTTTTTCATCTATTACAGCGCAAACGGCGCCTGCATCAATGGCATGTTTTGCAAACGCATTGCCGTTGAAGTTGGGGCCTTTGAGAGCAAAAAAAATGTCACCTGGTTTTAGCTTACGCGTATCAGTTTGCACTGAGGGGTGTTGCTGGTATATTTTATAAAGTTCTTCAATACTCATGCAGCAAATGTAAATAAACGGTATGAGTAAAAGAATGATCTTATATTTGAAGCGGGCCGTTATGGCACTTAACTAAACCGTATAATTATGTCATTCAGAGTGGGTTCAGGAATAGATTTTCACCAGTTTGCAGAAGGCCGCGAACTTTGGATTGGAGGAGTTAAAATTCCGCATCACAAAGGCGCCATTGGCTACAGCGATGCGGATGTGTTATTACACGCTATTTGCGATGCCATGCTGGGCGCTTTAGCGCTGGGCGATATAGGCGTGCATTTTCCCAACAATGACGTGCGTTTTAAAGATATTGACAGTAAAATACTACTTCAGCAAACTGCTGGGATGATTGAAAACAAAGGCTATACAGTAGTGAATATTGACTCAACGCTTTGCCTGCAGGAGCCAAAAATAAAACCTTATGTTCCTTCTATGCAAAAAACCATTGCAGATATTTTGAAAATAGAAATTTCTGATATTTCTATCAAAGCTACCACAACCGAGCACATGGGTTTTGTGGGTAGAGAAGAAGGGCTGATGGCTTACGCTACCGTTCTTTTACAAAAAACCTGATCAATGGATCATATCGTTCACTTCTTTCCGATTCCTATCCTTGCGTTCTGCATCGCTCAATGTATCTACATCTGCAATTGAATAAGCCGGGCATTTGCCTGACATGCTTGTAACAATGAACATACCGCTCATAGCCAGGAGTATATAATCAAGCATAGATTTTTTCTTCTTAGAGCCTATTGCCGCGCTTATAAGGCCGGCTGCTCCGGATCGGATCATTCTGTCGGCCACGCCCATATTTTTTTTGAATAACATAAAGGTATTTTATTATCAGCGTAACAATTACCATACCCAAATAAAAAAGCCTCCCAGTATAAACAGGGAGGCATTTTATGACGATTTTGGTATTTAGCTATTTTCTTCGGCAGCTAATCCGGCGAGAGTAAACTCTCTGTTTAAACGACTTATGTTCGAAATTTCAATTTCTTTAGGGCACACGGCTTCGCAGGCTTGTGTGTTAGTGCAACTGCCAAAACCTTCTTTATCCATTTGCGCCACCATAGCTAAAGCTCTTTTTTGCCTCTCGGGTGTGCCTTGTGGTAATAATGCCAGGTGAGAAACTTTTGCTGAAAGGAATAACAATGCAGATGAGTTTTTACATGCCGCCACACATGCTCCGCAACCAATACAAGCTGCTGCTGCAAATGATTTATCTGCCTCCCCTTTCGGCACAGGTATGGCATTGGCATCAATCGTTACGCCACTATTTACCGATATATAACCACCCGCCTGTATAATGCGGTCAAAAGCGCTGCGGTCTACAACCAGGTCTTTAATTACAGGGAAAGCTTTTGCGCGCCAGGGTTCTACTACAATGGTATCTCCATCTTTAAAAGCACGCATGTGCAACTGGCAGGTAGTAGTGCCATGCCATGGGCCATGTGGGCGGCCATTGATGTACATAGAGCAGGTGCCGCAAATACCTTCCCGGCAGTCATGATCAAATGCAATTGCCTCTTTCCCATCGCGTACGAGTTTCTCATTCAGCACGTCAAACATTTCGAGAAAAGACATTTCTGATGACACATCGTTTACCTTGTAAGTTTCAAATGAGCCTCTGCTTTCTGAATTTTTTTGTTTCCACACTTTAAGTGTGAGGTTCATATTGTAATGTTCCATAATAATATTAATGTATAAATTACTTGTAGTTCCGCTGCGATGGTTTGATTACTTCGTAATTCAAAACCTCTTTATGTAATGCCCAGTTTTCAGGACCTTTGTACTGCCATGCAGAAACGTACATATACTCTGCATCGTTCCTCAATGCCTCGCCTTCTTCAGTCTGGCTTTCTTCGCGAAAATGTCCGCCGCAGCTTTCGGCTCTTTCAAGCGCGTCAATGCACATCAGTTCACCCAGTTCTAAAAAGTCTGCCACGCGGTTGGCTTTATCCAGTTCGGGGTTCATTTCATAAATACTGCCGGGGATGCGTACATTTTTCCAAAAATCGGCTCGCAACGCGCGTATTTCTTCAATTGCCTCCTGTAACCCTTGTGCATTACGCGCCATACCACATTTTTCCCACATAATCTTACCCAGGCGTTTGTGATAGCTTTCAACTGTTTGAGTACCTTTCACATTCATCAGGTGCTGTATTCTTTCATTCACTTCGGCTTCAGCCTTTACAAAAGCCGGGTCAGTCGTCGGAATAGGTTTCACGGCAATCTCATCGGCCAGGTAATTGCCGATGGTGTAAGGTATTACAAAGTACCCGTCTGCCAGGCCCTGCATCAGCGCTGATGCGCCAAGACGGTTGGCGCCATGGTCGCTAAAGTTGGCTTCGCCAAGGCAATACAAGCCTTTTACGGTCGTCATCAGTTCATAGTCAACCCACAGGCCACCCATAGTGTAGTGCACGGCAGGATAAATGCGCATGGGCACTTCATAGGGATTTTCTCCTGTAATCTTTTCATACATATCGAAAAGATTACCATACTCTTCTTTTACTACTTCTTTACCGAGTTTGATCAGGGTTTCCGTATCAGGGTTGGGAATGCCGCGTTTGCTGGCCTCTGCCCTGCCGTATTTATTAATTAAATTGTATTTAAAATCGAGGTAAACTGCTTGTTTGGTAGTGCCCACACCATAACCCGCATCACACCTTTCTTTGGCGGCACGGCTGGCCACATCGCGTGGTACCAGGTTGCCAAAAGCAGGGTATCTTCTTTCCAGATAATAATCTCTTTCTTCTTCCGGAATATCGTTGGCTTTGCGTGTTTCGTTTTGATTTTTTGGAACCCATATGCGGCCATCATTACGGAGTGACTCTGACATCAGTGTCAGCTTGCTTTGGTGATCACCGGAAACAGGGATACAGGTGGGGTGAATTTGCGTCATGCAGGGATTGCCAAAGAAAGCGCCTTTTTTGTGTGCCTTCCAGATAGCTGTGGCATTGCTGCCCATGGCGTTGGTAGATAGATAGAACACATTTCCATATCCACCGGTACATAGCAGCACAGCGTGACCAAAATATCTTTCCAGTTTACCGCTTACCAGGTCTCGGGCAATAATTCCACGTGCTTTGCCGTCAATAATCACTACTTCCAGCATTTCGTGGCGGCTGTACATTTGCACATTGCCGAGTGCCACCTGTCTTTCCAAAGCCTGGTATGCACCTATAAGAAGTTGCTGTCCCGTTTGCCCGGCGGCATAAAAAGTACGCTTTACCTGTGTGCCACCAAAAGAGCGATTATTAAGCAATCCGCCATAATCACGCGCAAAGGGTACGCCCTGTGCCACGCACTGATCAATAATATTTACGCTTACTTCTGCCAGCCGGTGAACATTGGCCTCGCGAGCCCTGTAATCACCGCCTTTAATAGTATCGTAAAACAGGCGGAATACAGAATCGCCATCGTTTTGATAATTTTTAGCAGCATTAATACCGCCCTGTGCCGCAATGGAGTGCGCGCGCCGCGGAGAATCCTGAAAGCAAAAGGCTTTAACCTTGTACCCCTGCTCACCAAGTGCGGCGGCTGCTGAAGCGCCCGCAAGGCCTGTGCCTACAACAATCACTTCAAGCTTGCGCTTGTTGGCCGGGTTTACCAGTTTGGAATGGCCTTTATAGTTGTACCATTTTTCTTCTAATTTTCCTTCGGGTATTTTAGCGTCTAACATATAAAATCGTTTCTCGTTTGAAGTTTACTGTTTGGAGTTGCTGATGCTACATATTCTGCTGTTGAAGAGTGCGACGCAACGAAGATGCCCTATATTCCAAAGCCGGGCTCATTATTGCAACCAGCCTGCCATAAAGCTAATGGGCATCATAATGAATGCAAGACAAATAATGATTGAAAAAGCCCAACCAAAGCCAATGAGCATGTTTAAATATTTATGATTGGTAACACCCAATGTTCTGAACGCGCTTTGAAAACCATGTACCAGATGCCAGAACAGGGCAATAACACCTATGATGTAAATTACCGGGATCAAGGGAAAAGTGGTGAACTTGTATTGCATTTCGCCATACAGGTTGTGGTATACGGTATTATCCTCAGGGTAAGTGATTTGCTCCAGCCCGCCAAACCTTGAGGGGATCCAGAAATCAATAAGGTGAATAACTAAGAAGATGAGCAGGATGGAACCCAGTATACCCATGCCGCGGCTGTACCATTTACTGCCCCTGTTGCCAAGGTTGATGGCATAGCCTTGGCCTCGTTTACTACGGTTTTGCACTTCTAACACCAGTCCCTGAATGATGTGGATGAGAAAGAATACAAACAGACCAATTTCTAATATACGCGGCACAATGGTTTGCCCCATCCAGTGGGCTGCTTTATTAAACATGAGGCCGCCATCGTTAGCCCAGATGCAGGCATTGAGGCCCGCGTGAACGACTAAAAATGCAACCAGGAACAAGCCTGACAGCGCCATTGTAATTTTCTTTCCGACAGATGAGGTGAAAAATTGTGACCAGTTCATATTAACAATAGTAAATAGTTATGGATGGGCAAATTTAAAGGAGAAATATTATAAATAGCGATAAAAAAGAATGATATATATCACTAAAGCATTTGTGGTTGCTGATAGCGCTTCTCTTTTTCCATGTTTCTAAGGTATCGTCGCTGCTTGCCTTTTACTCCGGGCAAACCCACGCTTGATTTTATACCGCTCAGAGATGTTTTGATGAGGAAGTTAATGGCCGATTTATTTTTCAACCGAACCAAAAATGCACCCGACTCTTTACCTCTGTTGTTTTTTCTGACAATAAAAGTATTGGCTACCCATGACAGCAATTTATTAGCAAATCCCTGTTTTTGAGAATCATCTTTATTCATCAGCCTTAACCGCAGGCCTTTGTAATACATACGCATCTGACCTGTGGAATACTCATTATTCCCAACAGCTTCAAGGCCCAGACTGTCTAATGATCCGCTTAACACTTCAATAGCTTCAAGCGGTAGTAATACCTCATTAAAGTTTTTAAGAACCATCGGCCCGGTTTGCAGTCTCATTAAAAAAGTTCCCAACGTATCGGTATATGATTGCCGAACATCCAGCCGGGTGTATAATTGGTTGATGACATTGGCAGATGCCAGAATGTATAAACTATCGCTTTCCTGCAGATTATGATTCTTGATATTTTGAAGCAATACATTCAAATCAGATACGGGTATAATTCCCAGCGTATCAGTTTTAGGATTGATCTCATGATACTCTACATACATATCCTTTAGTCTCACACTGTCAATATCAATCTTTGCAGGTATGTTTAAAATCTGCATCACAGGCATTGGTTTTTCCCTGCGGGCTGTATCTTCCTGGCGCTTGTCTTTAAATGTAAGTAGCCTGATGTTATTTGCTACAATGCCGCCAATTGCCAAAATGCTGTCGGCACCGTATTTTACCAAATCGAATGGACCTCCGGTTATGAGGCCGCTGTTTACTGTAAGATAATCCTGGTCAAAAGCTTTTTTAATCTTATAATCTTTTATGCTCTGCAACGGCCTTAGGTTGAACGAATCGGCGCTGAAATAACCATCGGTAAAAGACAGGTTGTACCAGTTAACTTTATTAAGCGTGGAAGTAAATACGCCATTGGTGCCGGTAAGTTTCAGGTTATTGCTGTTTTGAAGGATCTCCATCACGTTGTCCATGTATTTAGAATTGAGCGTGATGTTGCGAACGTCTCCTTTATCAAGCTGCAGCACGGCATTTTTTTTACCCAGACTGTCAAAATATAATTTATCTAATGAGAGAATGCTCGCATTTGTTTTCCATTCTAAATGAT
>JAFAFV010000129.1 GCA_023423285.1 Bacteroidota bacterium | reverse complement strand
ATATTTGCTTTTTTGCTGTAATCTTTGAGTGATTTTTCGAACGTGGGCAGGTAGTCAGATCTTTCAAGTTTTACACTGATCTTTTCGTGCAACTGACCAATGGATTCTTTTGTAATAGTAGCCATTTTTAATAGTTGAAATATTTACAAGTTGAAAGGTTGATAAGCATTCACAAGAAAATACCTTGTCAACTTTATTCACTTATAACCTTTCAACTATTTGTCCGGATGAAGGGACTCGAACCCCCACACCTTGCGGCATCAGATCCTAAGTCTGACGTGTCTACCAATTCCACCACATCCGGGTTAAAGAACTAATTCAGGGGTGCAAAGGTAGGGTTTTTGGCAAGAAGTGGAAATACTAATTGACTAAAAAATCTAAATATCGTACTTTTAGGTTTCATCGGTATAATGTACATCTTCAAAACAGAATAAGTCGTCTTGTAAGGAAAGAACAGGGAAGTATTAATATGAAGACAATTGAACAAAGGCCCACGTATAATCTTGATGAAGAACAGGAAAAGAAACTCATAGTAAGAGAGTACCGGTCTCTTTTGCGCTCGCTTAAAGATAAGATCAAGCCGGGAGATAAGCTCATTCTTCGCAATGCATTTGAAGTGGCTGCTGAAGCACACAGCACCATGCGCCGCAAAAGTGGCGAGCCTTATATTTTGCATCCTATAGCTGTGGCCAAAATTTGTGCTGATGAGATCGGGCTGGGCGTTCGCTCAGCCATAGCAGCTTTATTGCATGACACGGTGGAAGACACCGACCTTTCTATACAGGATATTGAAAAAGATTTTGGACAGGAAATTGCCCGCATTGTAGATGGCCTTACCAAAATTTCTAACGTAATTGATGCCAATACTTCCAAACAGGCAGAAAATTTTAAAAAAATACTGCTCACGCTAACGGATGATCCTCGTGTGATACTGATTAAACTGGCCGACCGGCTGAATAATATGCGTACGCTGGAAAGCATGAAGCGGGAAAACCAGTTAAAAATTTCTTCAGAAACGGTGTATGTGTTTGCCCCGCTGGCGCACCGCCTGGGTTTGTACAGTATTAAAACGGAGCTGGAAGACCTTTCCATGAAGTACCTGGAACCGGAAACCTACCGGGAAATAGCACGTAAGCTGGCAGATACCAAAAGAGAACGCAATAAATACATCAACGAATTTATTAAACCCATTAAAGAAAAGCTGGAAAAAAATAAATTCAAATTTGAAATACAGGGTCGCTCTAAAAACATTCACTCCATTTGGAATAAAATGAAGAAGAAAGGCGTGGCATTTGAAGAAGTGTACGACCTTTTTGCAGTAAGAATTATTTTAGACACCACGCTGGAAAAGGAAAAAGAAGAATGCTGGAAAGTTTATTCTTTAATTACCGATGAATACACGCCCTCCATTGAGCGCCTGCGCGACTGGGTGAGCAACCCCAAAGCCAATGGCTACGAAGCCTTGCATACCACCGTGATGGGGCCCCGCGGCAAATGGGTGGAAGTGCAGATACGCAGCAAACGCATGAATGAAATTGCCGAAAAAGGCCTTGCCGCGCATTGGAAATACAAAGAAGGCACGCAGATGGAAAACAGGTTTGACAAATGGTTTCAGCAAATACGTGAAGCGCTGTACCACGAAGATCCTGACAGCATAAACTTTTTACAGGATTTTAAAACCAGTTTCCTCACAGAAGAAATTTTCGTGTACACGCCACGCGGCGATGTAAAAATGCTGCCGGTAGGCGCCACGGCGCTCGATTTTGCTTTTTCCATTCACACCATGGTGGGCTCTAAAACCATTCGCGCAAAAGTCAATCACAAGCTGGTGCCCATAAGCCACAAGCTAAAAAGTGGCGACCAGGTGGAGATTATTACCAGCAATAAACAAACACCTTCTGAGGACTGGCTGTCGTTTGTAGTTACGGCCAAAGCCAAAGCCAAAGTAAAAGAAGCTTTAAAAGAAGAAAAAAGAAAGGTGTCAGATGAAGGCAAGTACACTTTACAACGCAAGCTGGAAGGCATTGGCGCATCCATGCAGCAGGCCAACATTGATGAGTTGGTGCATTATTACAAGCTAAACTCTAACCTCGACCTTTTTTATAATATCGCTATAAAAAATATTGATCTAAAAGAATTAAAAGATTTTAAAGTAGTTGGCGATAGAATTGAGCTGCCAAAACCCGTTAAAGTTGTTACCGAGCATAAAATTGAAAGCCATGGCCATGCGTCTGCCACGCAGTCAAAACCACATGATGCCGAGCTGATCATTTTTGGCGAAAGCAGTGACCAGATTATGTACAACCTGGCCAACTGCTGTAAGCCCATTCCCGGCGATGATGTATTTGGTTTTATAACTACCGGCAAAGGCCTCACCATCCACCGGACCAATTGCCCCAATGCCGCGCGGCTGATGAGCAATTACGGCCACAGAATTGTAAAAACCAAGTGGGCCAAAAACAAAGAAATCTCCTTCCTTACCGGCGTAAAAATTATCGGGCTTGACGATGTGGGTATGGTAAGCAGGATCAGCAATTTAATTTCAGCAGAACTAAAAATCAATATGTCAGCCCTTTCTATAGAAGCGCATGACGGCGTGTTTGAAGGCAATATAAAAGTGTTTGTTCACGACCGGGAGCAATTGGACACGCTTGTGGAAGAACTTAAAAAACTGGACGGTGTGGAAAGGGTGGAAAGATATGATACGGAAGATATTCCGGTGTAAATAGAAATTGAAGTCGGGATGACTGGATTCGAACCAGCGGCCTCTTCGTCCCGAACGAAGCGCGCTACCGGGCTGCGCTACATCCCGAAAAAACAGGTTGCAAAATTACTTACTTTTTTGTTGAAACGACAGATGGATGAATGAATTCTCCCTCGGGACAATCAATGTACATTTAACTTGTAAACTTTTTGCATGTAAACTTTTAAAAATTTACAAGAAAAATATTTACAAAATGCGAAAATTTTATTTTGTAAACTTTTTTTTATTTACAAAACATTTTTTTACAAAATTTTTTTTGACGAACCAGCTCTACCCCAGCCTGCCAGGTAAGCACGAATCCACTTAATGGATTTTTAAATGCAGGAAAACTTTCGCTAATTGTGGGTTGGACTGGTACGCGGGTTGATTTGCCGGACGGATTATGAGAATAGCATTTTGCCCCACTTAGCCGTAACAGACTCCCTCAGTTGCTTTTGTAAATCTGTGTTATAAGGAAAATGAATCCAACTGACTTCTTTGGAACCGTGAATACCCAAACTGCAGGTATATTTATTTTTTATTGAACCTGTTGCGCATCATTAATAAATTTATACACGTATTTTGTATAGTTTGATTAAAATTAAGTAAATAGGCGAAACATGAATTATATAAAACACGAATGTGAAAAGCTTCTGCTTTATATTGATTATGAGCGTATTTTACAGCCAGGTAATTAATTTATAAAAAATTGAAACATTCGTATATTTGAGAGTTGAACAAAATTTGCCACTCCACCGAGCCAGCGCACAGGTTATTCGCTTTTCGTGCCTCAAAGCTCGCATAACCTAAATTTTGTTCAACGATCCGGGTTTCACCGAAGCCGCCTTAACAGTCATGCTGTTCAAAGTTTCACTACCGTGGCAAACTTCGTTCAACAGAGTGTTTG
>JAFAFV010000203.1 GCA_023423285.1 Bacteroidota bacterium | reverse complement strand
CTTACGTATGCTTTGCCTGATGCCACTGCCTTTAAAGAAGAATTGGAAAAAGATGCCAAATCCATGATCAATAACGTAAAATCTTATTTAATTACTGATGATGCCGCAAGCAAAGCGGGTATTGTGGCTGCTTTTGATAATATTAAAAAGTCGGCC
This sequence comes from Bacteroidota bacterium, assembly GCA_023423285.1. Classification (GTDB taxonomy): domain Bacteria; phylum Bacteroidota; class Bacteroidia; order Chitinophagales; family Chitinophagaceae; genus Niabella. The sequence continues at coordinate 8,019 of JAFAFV010000203.1, read as the reverse complement.
AAACCACAGGACGTATTTGTATTTTATTACGCAGGCCACGGATACATTCATCCAGCCAACAAAGAGTTTTACCTGGTAAGCAGTGATGTGGCCGATGGCGGCGAAAGCCTTTTAAGGAATGGGGTATCAGCTAAAGAGTTGCAAGCATTTGCTGTGGACATTCCGGCACAAAAGCAATTATTTATTATGGATGCCTGCCAAAGCGCAGGTGCGTTTGAGCAAATGCTGAAACACGATGGTGAACAGCAGAAAGCATTGGCGGTTGTAAGTCGCAGTACCGGTACGCACTGGATGGCGGCAAGTGGCAGCACGGAAACAGCCAAGGAATTTGGTGAACTGGGGCACGGTGTATTTACATACACCCTTTTGCAAGCACTAAAGGGAAATGCGGTAAGCAACAAAATGATTACGGTGAATGGCTTGAAAAATTACCTGCAAACAATTGTACCTGAACTGGTGAAAAAATATGGCGGCAACAGCCAGTATCCTGCCAGTTATGGCTTTGGCAATGATTTTCCGGTCGAAATTGTAAAATAGAACAGAAATATTCTCATGTTGTATTTATTCATCGCCCCATCATTAGCGTGGCAGACGAATTATTTCCTTTTAATCGCGCTGCCGATTTCCTAAACTCAGCGTTTGGGAAATTAAAAGATGCTTGTAATAAAAAAAATTAAAACTCGACTTTAAATTGTGTTACAATCATGCACAAAAGTATTTGAAGACACTGGCAGCCTGGTACACCTTGAATCCAATTTTTATTAGAATTTTTACGAATCTAAAGTGAAACCCTTTTGAAAATGATGTAATCAGGTTGAAGATCTTGGCCAGTTCATTCACAAAAGCAATGTTGATGTCGCGCTGGGAGTTTTCAATCACTTTGGCAGCTTCGGCCACTTTGATGGAAGGGGCCAGGTGTGTACCGGCAGTGATCACAGAGCGGTACAGTTCATTTATGGTTTCGCCGGTCTCGGGCGTGGAACCGGAAGTGACCTTTAATATTTTTTCCACGGTATGTTCTTTATCGCCGGGGTTGATGCGTTCGGGCGAATAGCCGGCAAAGAAATCGCGGTTGAACATGAGCCCGGAGGTTTTTTCTACCACGGGAATACAATCTTCTTCAGTAGCGCCGGGGTACACGGTGGATTCATAAATAACAATATCGCCTTTGCCGATCACGCTGCCAACGGTTTCGCTGGCTTTGATCAGGGGAGTAAGGTCGGGACGGTTGTTGCGGTCCACGGGGGTGGGCACGGTAATGATGTAGATGTTCGCGTCGCGGATGTCGGCGATATTACAGGAGCAGTGCAGTCCGGCTGTGCCCGCCTGCAGCGGGTTTTGGGTAGTGAGCACCGATTGCAACACTTCCGGCTCAATTTCCAGCGTGTCGTCATATCCTTCGTTGAGGCGGTTCACTCTTTTTTCGTTGATATCAAATCCTACTACGGGGTATTGGGTAGCGAATAATCGGGCCAGTGGTAGTCCAACGTAACCAAGGCCGATGACGGCTATTTTTTTTTGGGCTGTGTTCATAAATGCCGCAAATGTAAGAAAGAAAATGTGATTGGTGGATACTGGTTCATAGTTTAATAACAGGTACTTGGGTAATGGTTGATGGTGAATGGTAAGCGAAAGAGAGTGGGGGTTGGGAGACAATTTTGAACTTTTCTCACCGGCTAGCAGGTAATTGGTGGACTACTCCGCTTTAAAACTTTCAAACCAGAAACTGGCAACGGCCAACTAGCAACCCATGTTAATTCTTAATCATTGATCTTATTAAGGAAGTGATTGCAAAATATTTCAAAATTGTCGTTGGAATACCTGGAATGTGTAATTCGAAATTTCTTTCCCTTGTGAGTGTATAGTTTGAATATTTGGAACACACCTTCCCTTTTAATAGCAAAGCTTTTGATTTGGTTCCAAGGCGAAAAAAATGAATATTCTTTTAACCAAAATTTTTTCTTTCTGTAAAAATTTATCCCTGCTTCCGTTATTGAAATTTCCACCTCATATCTACCGAGTATATTTGCTGTTAGGAAACCCGAAACAGCTATGGGAAATACGAAAAAGGGAGGCAACCAGTAAAAATCACCTTCGAAAGTTCTATTAAAAACCATGATAACCGTTATTATAAAAACTATAAAGGATATAGCGAAAACTGTTATTTCATTGAGCCATATCGAAGTATGCTGTAATTTATAAGTTGTGTTCATTTTTACCAGTCTATTAATAATATTTTTCTGTTGAACCTAAATCATAACAAAGATGATAATAGCTTCAGAACAAGAATTGAAAAATGTAAAGTAAATCCGGGTAAAACTTTTATTTAAAAAACGAACGGCCTCTAAAACTGCCAGGTATAGCTGTCAACGTCAAATACTTTGATAATATTAATAGGTATTTTTTTACCGCTGTACTCATCAATTTTAAAACCTGTTTGGCTCGCTTTCACTTTGTGGTAGACTTTGTCGTAGCTGAAAACCGTCCTGAATTCGTAATAGCCCTTTTCGTTTCTTTCCCGGTTGCCTTTATTATTTTCGTCGGAGATCATGCTAAGCACACGGTTGCCATCCTGGTAAAAAACAGTAGCCACAGAATGGGTTCCCATTCCCTCGTAATGATCGTCAACTTTTAAATACTCGTAACCATCTCCTAAATTCACCAACGAAAGCAAATAAGACTTATTGCCAAAACTACCGTGGGTAGCAAAATTTCTTTTGTATTTATTGATGTAAATACTGTCATTTTCCACCGTATAAGAGAAGTACCCCAGGTTGACGCCACAAGCATGGCAGTTATTTGAATTTACAAAGGCACCATCTTCATCGGTGATCATAGGTGCGGTTCTGAACACTATATAATACAGCGTATCAAGCTTCCGGTCTACTTTAAATACGGTGTCTATTATGGTGAACAACGCCGCTTTATTGCTGATTTGCCCGTGATACTCTTCAATATCGCCTGGCGTGGGCTTCCATTTAACGGCGTTGTGTTTGGCATCCATTTCTCCGGCAAGCAAGCGTGTCAGTATAGCTTCGGGTGTTGTGCTGTGTTGACTAGTTTGCTGCTGCGATTCTACATTGTCAGTGCAGGATAATAAAAACAATAACAGAATGGACGGATAATAACATTGAAATTTCATAATATTTGTTTTGTTTAATTCATAGTCAATACATCATTAAAATCTTCGCCGAATCGAAGGATATCAGTTTTATAAATATTTATTTTTTTACCTGACCTTCCGATACTGTACCCATGGTTCACAGCCACTAATTCTGATTAGCTTTCCAATAAAACATTGAACTTTTTATCTGAAGGGTTTGCGGTATAAAAAACAGTGTCAATAGCGCTGTACAAAAATCCATCGCCATTTTCTCCATTAAATTCAACGCGCTCGCTTGCAGTGGGCTGCTATTTCAATCAGTTAATTAACAAATCAAACCTGTCGCCAAGAATTGTTTTCAGCCTTTCGGTGTCAGAAGCGGTTGCATCGAAATCAATTGTGTGAGCACAGAATTGTATAAATGCAAAAATTGCCAACAGAAAGACCAAAAGTTTATTGCTGGATGATAATGTTATCATACGATAAAACTAATATCTTGATCTTTTTTAAAAAATACCCTGCAGAGGGTATTGTCTCAATAATTACCATTTATATTTTTACACACGTAAAAAAATTAAAAATCAATTTATGAAAAAACTAGTTTCACTCCTTTTTTTGAGTGTATTATATTGTAGCTTTGTATTTGCCCAGGGTATGGGTGCCTCTTTTGATGTGCAATCTATTACCGCTACACCGCAAAAAGTAGCGCTCTCATTCAGAAGTTTTCAGTCCATGCCTTCCAGTTACACGCTGGAACCTTATTGTCCCACACCCGGCAACCAGGGCAATCATGGCACGTGCACTGCATTTGCCAATGGTTATGGCATCGCTACCATACTTTATGCCAAAACACATGAAATTACTGATAAGGCAATAATTGATAAACATACATTTTCTCCCAGTTTTTTGTATGAAATGATTAAAAACGCCGGTGACAATAATTGCCAAAATGGTTCTGACCCTGTAAAGGCAATCATTACCATGATTACGGCTGGCGATGCATTTATGAAAACTGTGCCTTACAATTGTAATATAAGTATCACTGACCACGCCGTAAAAGAAGCATCCAGTTATAAAGCAAAAGACCTTGCCGTTTTATTTGCTGCTAAAGGCATGTCTAAAGACGATATTTATTTTAAACAACCGGAGCAGTTTATTAAAGACGTCAAGAAGGCGCTTAGCGAAGGCACACCTGTATCTGGCGGATTTCATATTCCTGAAAGTTTTTTCAAGATTAAATCATCTGTGTGGGAGCCGGATCCTAATGAAGGTAATAAAGATTGGAAGCATAATGGCCATGCCATGGTGGTGGTGGGCTATGACGATAACAAGGCGGGTGGTGCTTTTCGCATTTTGAACAGTTGGGGAACAAATTGGGCTGATGGTGGATATGTATGGATAAAGTACAATGATTTTGCACGGATATGTGTGCTGGCGCTACAGGTATTTGCTGATCTTAATACCCCTCCTCCGGCAGATTCAAAGCCAAAGCCACAACCTCAGCCAGATCCCAAACCCCAACCTCAGCCTAAACCTGATCCTAAACCTCAACCTGAACCGAAACCCGCTCCTTCAGAAAACACATTCAGCCTGAAGGGTGACGTCGAATTCCAATTAAATACGGGGGAGGACATGCCGATCAAAAAGACCACCACAAGAAACCTTACGGTAGAAGATGACGAACCGCAGGCAAAGGAAGACCTGGTAGCATACACGATGGCCGAAACTTATAGCAGCGGAACAAAGTTTAGGTTTTACCTGAACGTGGATAAAGAAGCTTACATCTACGCGTTTGCCAGCGATCTTACCGGAAAAGTGAATCTGATATTGCCTTATGCTGATAATGTTTCCACACTGGTGGGAAGCAACAGCACCATTGCATTCCCCTCTGATACAAAAATTATCAAGATGGATGAAAACAAAGGCCGCGATTATTTGCTCATCTTATATTCTGCCAGTAAATTAGATGCTAAAGGAATGGCTGAAAAGATGAACAATATGAAAGGCGCTTTGAGTGATAAAATCAAACAAGTGCTGGGCAGTAAATTAATTGATAAATCAAAGATCGAGTATTCAAAAGACAGGGTAGGATTTACGACTGTAAAACTTTCTACCCGCAATCTAACTGTGGAGGATGATGATAAACCAATGCCAACAGGCGGTAGTGTGGTGCCACTGATGGTGGAAATAAAGCATAATTAATGCAATTATTCAGATAACATTTAAAAACTAATTGAAGTTTATTATTAAGAGAAGATCGCAGTCATACCTGAAATATGATTGATCTTCTCTCTTTTATTCCATCTATATGAAAAAGATATTCCTAACGGTATACTTTATACTTTTTTATTGCAGCGTGCAGGCTCAAAAAACAGAGCTTGTGTACCAGTCAGGGCATCAAAGCCCGGTAATAATGTCAAGTATATCTGCCAGCACAAACCTGTTACTGTCTACTGAGAAAGAAGAGGTCGCTATATTATGGAATATGAAATCCGGCAAGCAAATCAGTACTATTAAAGATATCATCGCGGCATCTTTTACTGCTGACAACACGATACTGTTAGTAGATAAAAAATACAATATGATAGAAATGGGTATTAATGGCAAAACCATTAGTAGCCATAAATTAACAGAAAGCGGTGATGACAAGAATAACCGGTCCGAAATGCTTTTTATCCCCGAGGCCCGAATGTTAATCGTAAACAGTAATGTATTTACGCAAAAAGAAGGTTATATCGGGAGGTTAAAAGTTGATGACCTGGCAGGGATGCCATGTGATTATTCGCTAAAAAGCGGCAAGTACATCATGTGCTGGGAACAATTTATTTACCTGTTTGATAAGCCTGGAGATGCTCCGGTAAAAACTTTCTCTAATGTAATGGGCGATAGTCGTTTGAACAGTGCTTACTTCTTACCAGATGGAAAAAATATTATAGCATTTTCTAATGATGGCGTGGCTATTGTAAATACTGTTTCCGGAGATGTGAGACAAAATGTAAACCTTGCAAATACTCCCGTCGCAGGCCTTAGTATTGTTAATGATACCTATCAAATTAAAACTGATTTTGGATACAGGCAATTAAATACCCGAAAATCAGGTTATGTTTTAAATAATTATAGCAGGGAGGAAATCGCGACTAATATTAGTGGAAATAATAAACAAATCCTCCTTTCAAAAAAGGATAATTCTAATTTGCTGGCTCTGAAAGGAGCTTCAGAAGATTGGCTTACTGTTCAGTATTTAAAAGAAAAAGCAGGGCTGTATGTAAGCAGCTATAAAAATCATTTTCTGCTATGGGATTTAGATGCCGGATATCTGAAAAATGTCACTCCATCCATGCCTGGGATCGTCCCTTTTCAAAAAAGTAAAAGGGTGATCACCTATAAAGAAGATTTATCTCTTTTAGATTCTACAGGAAAAAAAATAAGAACTTATGAACGTTCTCAACGCATAAATAGAACAATTTCTGTGAAGGCATCGTTCGATGAAAAATACATTTCTCATACATACGACTATCAATTTAATGGCCCGGGAATGGCTGACCCCCATGCTATTTTAGAAATTTTTGATGTGCACAGTGGGAAAAGAATCTTAACGAAAGATAAAGTTTCAACTGCTGTTTTCAGTAATAAAAAAAATGTGATTGCAACGGCTTATGAGTATGGTTCAAATTCCCCTATTACTTTTTACGAGATACCTTCGGGCAAATTATTATCACAGGTTAGTATTGACGGAGGTACAGCGTTTGTATCCAACCTGCTGTTTTCACCAGATGATCGTCATTTATATCTTACAACCAGCAATGGGAAATTTCAAATTGAAACAGCAACGGGCAAAATTTCACAAATAAATGAAATTGCACAAATCAGGCTATCCACACACTGTGTCTCTGAAAATAACGATTTGTATGTGGTGGGTTCCTACACGGGCGATATACACTTCTACGACATTCAAAACAAAAAATACTTACCGCAAAAAACAATCAGGGCAAGTACACAATCTATTTACGGGTTAAGTATTACACCTGACGGCAAGTATATCTTTTCCAATTCTAACGAAAATTTTATAAAACTCTGGAGTTATGAAACCGGCGAATTATTAGCAACGTTATATCCTAACAACGAAACAGGAGATTGGGCGGTAATCACGCCTGACGGCAGATTTGATGCAAGTGTTGGCGCCCAGGAAAATATGTATTATGTGAAGGGAACAGAAACGTATCCCTTATCAACATTGTCTGAGGTTTTTTATACTCCCCGGCTATTACCCAGGTTACTCCATAATGAAAGATTTGAAAAAATTGAAGTAGATATAAATACAGTTAAACCTAAACCCCGCACAAAAATACTTTATGCTCAAAAAACCAGAAGTATAGAATCAGAAGATAATATTCCGGCATATTCAAACAACACAGGCACCGCCGAGATAACAGTAGAAGCCACTGCCCCCGGGGATAAAGTAGATGAGATACGCCTGTTCCACAATGGCAAAGCTGTAAACCTCGCTACCCGCGGCCTTTTTGTAGAAGATGCAGATGGTACCGATACAAAAAAATACACCATTAATTTATTGCCTGGTAATAATACTTTCCGCGCCATTGCGCTCAACACCCAGCGCACTGAAAGTGAACCAGATGAAATTATGGTGAACTATAAAAAAGAAGGCGATAGCCCTGCACCTGTAAAACCTGATAATAAAAACGATATTGCTGTAGATGAGATTGACAGAAACGCCACAATGCACATCGTGGTGGTAGGCATCAATGCATACAAAAATAAAATTAACCCGCTTACGTATGCTTTGCCTGATGCCACTGCCTTTAAAGAAGAATTGGAAAAAGATGCCAAATCCATGATCAATAACGTAAAATCTTATTTAATTACTGATGATGCCGCAAGCAAAGCGGGTATTGTGG
>JAFAFV010000152.1 GCA_023423285.1 Bacteroidota bacterium | reverse complement strand
CATGTACCCATCAGGCAAAGAATGGTAAATATGTTGCTGGAAGTGGATGAAAATCTGGCTCACGTTGTTGGGAAAAAGTTAGGTTTAGTTCCGCAAAAACTACCACAACCCATTACGGATAATATTCCGGCAGATGGCAATCTGGAAGACCATCATTCCTTTAAAGTGCCTCAAACTATTGAGAAGGCGCCATCACTAAGCATGGCACATCGGTTGCCCGATAATATTAAGGCCAAACGCATTGCCATTTTAACTGCAGATGGCGTGGCTGATGAAGCATTTACAGTTATTAAAAAGAACCTTTGCGACATGTATGCCATGGTAAAAATAATTGCACCTCACCAGGGCTTTGTAATAACTGTTAGCGGCGATGAATATGCTGTGTGCGAGAGGTATGATACAACGGCTTCTGTTTTGTTCGATGCGATTTATGTGCCCGGTGGAGAAAGCATCAATGAATTACTAACCAATGCTGATGCGGTGCATTTTGTGGCAGAAGCATTTAAGCATTGCAAACCCATTGGAGCGGATAACGAAGGTATAGAACTTTTGAAAACGGCATTACCTGAAGATAAAGTACCGTCAGAAGGCGTTGTTACCAGCGGCAACCTTGATGAATTTGTGGAAGCGATTAAACAGCATCGTTTCTGGCAGCGCGAGGAGAATCCTGTAGTGCCTGCATAAATAAAGGCCGTCTTAAAAATCACTCGGTTGCATTGGCAACCGGTAGTTAACTTTTTAAGACGGCCAATTTATTACCACCGCTTTAGAAAATTGAGTCACTTTAGGGTGGCTTTCTTTTTTTATAATCAAATACCATAAAAAAATTAAAATGAAAAACAACAACAAGGTGCCATTTTTTGAACGCTTTGCCAACAGCGTCACTCAATTAACCGGCACTTCCATGGCCTTTATCGTTGCCGTATTAATCATCGTTTTATGGGCTGCATCGGGTCCGTTTTTTAACTACTCACAAACCTGGCAACTGATCATCAATACCAGTACCACAATCGTAACGTTTTTGATGGTTTTTTTAATTCAGAAATCGCAGAATAAAGATTCCAAAGCGATACAGTTAAAACTGAATGAGTTGATCGCATCTTTAAAGGGTGCTAACAATAGAATGGTGAACATAGAAGACCTGAACGAAAATCAACTGGATGAATTGCATGAAATGTATATGAATATGGCTAAGGTAACTAAATCCAGGTCTGAAAAGATTTCGTCATCAGGCATTGAAAAACAAATTACAACTATTGATAGCAAAGTGGGTACGATAGGAACCGAGGTTGGTAATGTGAACGAAAAAATTGATGAAAAATTCGAAAATGAGTAACCATGTTTTTAGGCAAAGCATAAAAAAAGTGAGGAAGCCTTGCGACTACCTCACTTTGCTGAATAACGCGGGACTCGAACCCTTCAAAATATTCACATTACAAAGAAATCTGCGATAAACTGTAAAGAGCGTTGACTCAAAAGAAAACCACTTCAAACTTCGTTACTTAAACATACAGACCCTACCATGGGAAATGCGCTATACAGCCATAAATTTAAAACTAAAAAAGTTTATAAACAAAATTTTTTTAGGGCGTATTCTGGGTAGTTACCACCCCATTGTCAACTACAATTGTGCTGCCGCGGGATGGAGCAATGTTGTACATAACAAGCCACTGCTGGTTGGCCGTTTTTTTAGATAAGGGCTGAACAAGAATACCTGTAGAAAAACCTTTGCTCTTCACACCATCTTTACTGCAAATCACATTTTTTTCAACGAGCAAACGTTCACCCAGTATGCCCCATATTTTTATGCCTTCAATCAAGATACGTTCAGCGCCATTTAAGCGGTCAATACTGATTTGATTATCCTGAATGGAAATACTTCTGCAATTGCCGGCAAAAATGCCATGACGTTCCAGGTTGCCTGTGTCTCTGGGCAGTGTAATGTTGATTGTGTTTCCGGCAATTGTAACCGTTTCAGCGCGGTCGTGTACATTTCTTTCAGCACGATGGCTTAAGCCAATGTGAATACCAGCCAGTACATTTTCAATACAGTTATTTAAAATTTTCACATCTTGCGCCTTAGTTCCGGCAATGGTTATGCCGCGTGTGCCAACAGCATTTGTTTGCATTAACATAGCACGCCGCAATGCAGTAAAGGACTCTATTTTTGTAAAATTCTTATCAATCAAAACTTTTTCAGCCAGTTGCTTAACGTGCTTTTGCAGGTCTGCAGCTGAAGCTATATTGGTAGCAGGATTTTGAGATAAAAGCCTGTTCCAATCATTTTTTAAAGAGTTGCTTGTAAGAAAGTTTACAGTATGCCCACTGCTCGTCAATGATACCACTGATAAGCCTTCGGTTGCAGTTAAATTTTTTACACCTGCTTTAGAAACAAAGGCAGTACGGGCAGCCGAAATATATTTTTTATCGCTTAATAATAACTCTTTGCTGCGTGCGCTAAAAGTTCCGTGAGAGTTCAGTTTATTATTCTGCAAAAAAGTTTTATCTGTATTAATAAGCAGGATTCCTTGCTGGTAATGCCCTATAAATAATTCGCAGTTTTCTATAGTAACTGAGCCCGGTGCTTCCGCCTTGTTTCTTGTGGTGATGCAGGTTACCTGTTTTTTAGATGCCGCACCGCATTGCAACACTAAATCAGACATTTTAACAGTGGGGCAATCCAGGCACGTGATGATACCGTTTAAGTGTTTTGTATTAGCAGGCGGCTTGTTAATAAAAGAAGAAGTGGATGCATACAGATCGCGAATGGTTACCGATTTGCATTGTTCAAAAAGAAAGGCTGCCTCCGGCCCTGAGGCAAGTATTCGTGTTCCCGTTCCTGCGCCAACCAGTTTCAGATGCCCTTTGTTTTTTATGCCTGCAATATTGTTTAAAGGATATTCGCCTGCCTGAAAGCAGATCTGGGCATCTGCACCATCCGCAATTTTATCAAAAACCTTTTCCCATCCTCTTCCTGGAAAAGCGATAAAAGTACATGCGCCATCTCGTTTATGGCACAATTCATCCAGGGCCTCCTGTACAGTGGTAGCAGTTGATTCGGTGCACCCGCGATTGCTGTAGCAAATGTCTTCTGCACATATTTCTGTTAATGCAGGAAAGGTAGAACGACAGTCATCAGTTGTAATATTTCCATTGGAAACTTTTATGAGCGCCAGCCGCGCATAATGCCTTTCAACACCCAGTGGCAATTTCGGCAGGCTGTTTTGTGTAGCGTCCCTTGGCCATTCAATACTTGCAGTAGCGGTGCGTGCTGGTATTAGCCAGTAGTCCCCAGCTTTATAAGTGCCCGAGCTAAACATTAGCTGTATGCCATTCTCTACGTTTGTCCACGAAGTGGGTAAAGGCGCACCGTTTTGCAGGCCCGCACCACTCATGTCCCATCTTCTTAGTTTCAGGTTGGGTTTTCCCTGAAAAGTATTGGCCGATGTTTTTAACTGTATTTGTTTGAGTTCGGGTTTTACACTCTCAATTTCAAACAGAGAGGTTAAAGCTCCGGATAATTCCGTTTCTACTATTTCAACCCATTGCCCTGCAGAAAAACCCAGTATTTCATCTTTTCCAATGTTTGCAACAGTGAGGATACTTCCGCTAACATTTAATACAGCGGTTTCTACCGAAGCATTGTCGCGCGACCAGGCATAAGTAGCCGTTGCTACATTACCGCCGCGTATGATCTGTACCCGGTAAAGCTGGTTCTCCAGGCTGCTGTACCCACCTTTTGGCGGCAGCAGGCAGGGTTTTGAGCTTTCAGTATTTTCAGTGGTTTGAACATTTAGTTTTCCCGTAGGCGATTGTATCAAATCGTTCCATTCCGGTACTGCAGTTTTACAATCAACAGTGCCGGACGCTTGCGTTTTAAGCATTCTTACCTGCCATACGTTTTGCAACCGCGTGGTTGTGTCTGCTTCTCCAAGTGCTACCTCCTGTATCTCGGGATCATCTAAATAAGTGATCTCACGTTGCCAGCCTTCCAATGCTACAACATAGTTTCCATCTTTTAATACAGCGTTTTGTCCATCAGCAAACATGCTTTTATCAGGACTGGAGATATGAGGCTGCCGGAGGTAGCTTGCTGCGGGGGTAGCTTCACATTCAAACAACAGCCCGTTCAAATACATGCGCCCGGCAGAAATCAGCAAATCAGCTTTGTTGGCAGTGACGCTTATCTTAAATCCGCCGCCTTTTTTTGGCACGCCCGTCTTCCCGACAAGGTCAGAAGAAACAGTTTGATCGCGGTAATTTTGCAGATCCACCTGTTCGTTCCAATCTGCATCTGTTTGCACTCTTCCTTGCTGCTCAAGCACAGCTCTGTAATGCTTTTTACGGTTAAATAATTTCCGTGAATAATCTCCGGGCATGGTATTGAATTTATTTATGAACCAAAGAAGATACCCGCTTCGAGGCCAAAACGCAGGTACTCATTCAATTTTCTTTGCAAGCCTGATATTCGCTGAAACTGGTAAAGCCTATTGTAAACTCCCATTTCAGATTCGTTGTCAGCTCCCTGAAGGATTTCTTTCGCGCAATGTTCATTCAACTGGCAGTAGGAGGGATCTCCAAAACGAACAGAGTTAAAAACAGGCCGCATTCTTGCAGCATCGTTTACAGCCTCCGGCTGACATTTAAATTTTTTGGTTACAACAGATCCCGGGGGCACATAGCAATAACGCGCGCAGCCTTGCTGTGTTTTTTCTGACGCTACTGGCGGGCCGCCGCTGTTGCCGGAAAGAAAGATGGAGTTAGAAGCCAGGTTCAACAGCGTTGTGCTTACTTTGCCTATAACAGTTGTGTTAATAATGGTTAACTGTCCGCCAAAATTTTCCATTCCTTTATACGCCCATTTGTTTTCATCGGCTGTATCTATAATACTATCGCTGATTGTACAGCCTGCGTTCTCATTGATGACAAGGGCGCCGGATATAGAATTTTTTATTGTACACACTGTAGTGTTGGTTTCAATTTTTATTCGTGGCTGAACCGGTTGCGCAGGCACTGTTTCAATGGCCGGGCTTTCAGCAGGCAGCAGTGTGCAATAATTTATAGTTAACGCCGCACATTCATTTAAAAATCCAGCAGGACTTGTTGCAGGTACACGTATACAGCCGCCTACCACAAAAATGCCATCGAGTGTAAGCTCAGATCCTTCGCTGCCGATGATGTTCAGATCTCCGTTCAAAACCCAAACCGGCCTTGTTTGTCCAGTAGCTTTAATCGTTATTTTCTGTCCTTCCTGTAAATGGATCTGTGGTGTTTCAATATAATAATCGTTATCAGTAAGCTCTATCACTCCATTAGCTGGTAGATTTGTCAGCGCTTCCTGTATGGTTGCAAAATGACCTGGCACCCGTATGGGATTTTCATCGGGTTTGTCTTTTAAGGTTTCACGTATAAACTCGCCTGCGCCTGTTTTGCCAAAACTTCCGTAATAATAGTTGACAAATAATTTTTCAGGTGCTTCGCCTGGTGGAAAAGCAATTCTTCCGAGTTCAGGGTCAATCGTTATTTTAGTTGCAGGTGTATGGAACCAGCCGCCGCTGCTGTCGTCACTCAGGTTACATATGGCGATGTCACTTACGGGTATATTATACAACCAGGTTTTTAGTCCACCGGGGCCATAAAACTGCGCGGGCTTTTTATGCATCCGCATGCGGCTTATCGGCATGGGTACATGATCAGCGCCAGCTAACTGGCCATTGTTTTCTTCAGGATCTGGAAAATGATATAGAGCCGCATCTCTGCCAATACAGTCAAAGGTAAATCGGTTTTCATCTATTTTATAAGCGCGGCTACGGGTGATAGGTTGAGCGGCAATTCTCCATAAAAAAACACCCAGGTTTGGAATATTGTATTTGCCCCGCCGGGAACTTATATTTCTTACATCAACGGTGCGGGTATGGGTGTCGAAAGGTGTGCCTGAGAGGTATGCAGGAGAACTGTTAGAATTGGCACGTATGGCCACCGTTGCAATATTTTGAGGCCGCAAATGGTTTATGTATTGTGTAGTGGAAAGTTTTTGAAAATATTCTATAATGTTTGCTGGCCATCCTGTAATATCCTGCGCCAGTTGCTCAATTACAGAAGCCGTTCCTTTACGCCTGCGGTAGGCCAGTGTATTGGCTACCTGCGCACGCTGGCTGAAGCCTGCATCTGGCACGGTTAATAAGTCTTTGGCGCCAACCAGGTCACCGATATAAGGTACTACCCATTCGGCGCAGGTTTCAATAAACTGGTCATCGTAAAGCTGATCGAGGTTGTTTTCAAGAAGCGCTATCTGCTCCCCAAATAATTCAATAAAGGCTTTTAAGGGACCTTTCTCTTCACCTGTGGCCGCAGCTATAGCTTCATCTTTTAACCGATAAACTGCCGGGATTAGTTCATACAATTTTTCCTGATCAAAGCTCATAAAATAGGTTTGAGGCTAATAGCATTTGGCGCTATGGTTAAAAGTTCTGCACCCGTAAAATTACTGGTGTTGATTGTGGGCAATGACGCATCCATAAAATATTGAATGGACGGCATGGCGTCTTCTGACCGGTGTAGCGCATCAATATCAACCGCTACTGCGCCGGGCGTTTCCTGCAGGCAGGCAATCACCTCGCTAAAGCTTACCGGTTGCATAAAGTTTCTGTATTCAAAAGAAAATTGTTGCAACAGCCGCTGCGCAGCATTTTCTAAAACATTTTCGGAAATATAATCGGGATGTATCATCAAACCTGCGCTAACACTAAAATACCGGGGCGTGTAAGAGGTGATATGAAAGGGAACGTAATTGGTGCCTGCCTTGCTAATTGCGGATGCCAGGTTTTTGTACAAAGCCGTGTTAGGATTGATGATTGCGCCACCTTCACCGGCAACTGTTATAAATACCTGTTGCTGTTTTTGCCTTCTGGCCCAGGTGGCATGCGCTTTGGCAATACCTGCAAACGCTGTGGTAAAATCTTCATAATCTTTCAGAGAAACAATGCGGTCAAGGGTTAAAATAGTTAGTGATGCGTTTTTCCTGGCTATTTCAATCGTTTCGGGTTCTTCCGTGCCGGATGTCATGACCGGGTTGATGGCTGATTTTACCTGCATGGGTTTTGTAACTAACTGTGAAAGCTGTTTTGCTTTTAATGTTCCTGGGGAGCCAATGCCTTTGCGGTAAGTGGCTACTACGTTGTTTGGGCCGCTTGGTAAGCGAGCGCCATTTATGCCATCGCCAAATATCACCGTTGTGTTACCTTCATTGTCTCGCCGCGTCATATACACATGCTCATCCGGTCCACGATCTATAAAGAATTCGGTTTCCTGCCACAGCACTTCATTTACCCTGATCTCTAACGTGGAACTGATGCCCGAAGCTGTTGATGCGCTCACGTAAGTGAGCGGGGGTTGTTTTAAAATAAATTTCTGAAAAGGCATTGAGGCATCACCGCTGCCCAGTATTTCCTGAGTGGTTTCTCCATGGGTAGCCGGGGCCACGTTGGCATTAATAATGACGGAACTTCGGATGTAACTGTATTGCAATGCTTCCACAAGTTTTAGTACGGTTTTGCCGCCTTCAACCAGTACCTGCTTGATGAAAGCAATTTCGCTGTAAAGAATGCCGGGTAAATCTTTTTTTTCGCCACTTATTGAAATAGGCTGCTTTTCTCGCAGGCCGGGATAATATTTGTCAAGTACGATGGTGTCTCCACTTACAGCAGAATGATCAGGAACAGTAGCCAGTACCAATTTTTCACTTTGCGTTAAAATTGATGCACGACGAATGCTGTCAAGGCTGTTGTTGTTGCCCCACCATTTGATCTTGCTTGATTCATCGGCTGGTTGAATTTCAAGCGTTGTGGTTTTGGAGCTGATGCCATAACGGGTCAGCACACCTGTGGCAGCACTTTTTATTTTAAAATAGGAAATAGTGTTGGTGGTATTTTCCGGATTTTGAATGGCGATAAAACCATCTGATAATATTTCATCGTAAGCGCTATCCAGTTGCAGTATGCCATCGCTTTCGTTTAAAGAATAATTGGTTTGGGTAGTGGTGCCGTTCGTAATCGAGGTGTTTTTTTGGGCATTATATCCAAACACTGCTACTTTTTTTCTGAAAATATAAACCTCTGTATTTTGTGGTGGTTCTGTTGTTTTATTTAGACCTGCTTTTAGTTCCAGCTCTGTCCATTGATTAACCTGTGTGATCATTTTCAGGTCTTTTGCATAAAAGCTCGACTGGATGATTTGCTGTGAGATACTGTTATTAAAACTTACGGGCGCAAGGTAATTGGTGATTAAAGGCACTATATAAACTCCCAAATAAGCAGGCGCAGGGTTTACTACTACTGATGCAAGATTTAATCTTGTAGTGCCAGCCACATTATTTGTGAGCACTTCATGCACGGTTTTAAGTTTATTTCCCGACGGTTTTCTGAGTAATAGCACATCTCCTTTTTTAATTTGGCTGTTTGTCCCTTTAATATAAATTACAGTTTCATCTAAAGGTTCTTGTGGCAGTTCGGACTGCGGCCTGATCTCATTCCATTCAATGCGCGCTTCAACAGGTGTGGTGGTTTCAAATGTTTGCGGTAGCTGATCTTTCTCTGGAATGCTTTGTATTTTAATGCCCTTGTCAATGGTGATAGGTAATGAGCCGCCATACAAGTTTGTGGCATGAACCGTGGGTAACTTCGCGTCAAAAGTTGCCTGCGGTTGTTCAAGCGTAAAAGCAATATAAGTACCGGCCGCCACGCCCGGGCGCAATTCATAGCCAACCAGCCTGGCCAGTTCTAAAATTGAAAATCGCTCGGTAGCCGTGCGCAGGTAAGATTCATTGATGATGCGTTCCTGGTAAAAAGTGAACACGTCAGCCAGCACGCTCCAGGCATCTGTTAATGCAATGCTGTAATCTGTTGTATCCCTAACGGCTAATCCCTTTAAGTTTTTGTGCAAAGACAGCCTTGTTTGAAGACCTTGCAAAAAATCTCCATATTCGCCTATCCTATAACCAACAGCGCTAAGGCCGGGCCTGTTGTTAATCTTTATCGGAACTCCCGGCAATTGCGGTTTACAACTATTGCAACAATTTTCATTCATTATTGAATACTTTTTTAATTGCCACCCGACATGTTGATGTTTATAATACCGTTTTCAAGAGCATTGGGGTCATTGTCAAGCCTCGCAATCTCAGTTCGACCCACTGAAACTTTCCCGCTGTTTAAAGCAACAGCGCTGTTGACTCCTAATCTTTGAAATTTTTTGATGGTAACTGATGCAACGCCCGGTTGCATTTGTATTTCAGAATAAATTCTGCTTAAATAAACTGGCTGGCCAAAAGTAAAATTGTCCGGGTGAAAAGCGCCGGTTTCGCCGCCTGGCAAATGGCGGTTACTTAATTTTTGCAGAATAGCAGCTTTTACATGTGCGCGTGAGTAATGCGGCAACACACAAATATCTATTTCAATTTCCAAAGGAACATAATCAGGCGTTTCAATTTGCAGGTCTTGACCGGCCAGCCTGTATTTTTCCAGATTCTCTTCAAGTCCATTTATAAACGAATCATCAAAAGCCTGGCGGCTCAATGTATCAACGGATAAAAAAACCGTGCGCCAACTTCCTGTCCAGCGCAGTGTGGCCGCGCTTCTCTGAATATTTTTATTGTAAGCCCTGGCTTTTTCTTCATAGTCGCTGGCTGTTACGGCTCTTTCCTGTTTTCTGAAAGCGATGGGCGCGCGATATTTAACTTCTTCAATGGTTTCAGGTTCTGCTCCACCAAAGCCTGGGGTAACGTTTTCAATAGAAACAATGGTGTCACGGCTTAGGTTAGCATCCATTGATAGCAGGTGTGTCAACGAGCCTGTAGCAATATTTCCCCTTTCCCCATTTCCTGTTCTGTATTGGGCATCAAAGCGCATTTCGTGCACAGGCATTTGCCCATTCTGCCCGTTTCCAAAACGTATGGAGGTAGTGCCATTGTTTTCCACTTCTATCACAAAATCGCGGCTGTTATACCGGCTTGATACAAGATCTTTTGCTGGCTGCCACAATAATGCAGCTTCATTTTTTTCTTTTAAAAAAATATGAGGAACAGCATTAGCGGGTTGCAAGTGCATCATGGCGGATGCCGAAGCCGTAATTTTGATATCCTGCTTTTTACCATTTGTAAGCGGCGCGTATTCTAAAACAGGTTGTTTGTTTTGAAAAGTATAATGCAATTCCTGCGAAACGGTGTTGCCATGATCTGCCAAAACAATATTGCCCAGTAAATTGCTTATAATTACTGTTTCCCCGTTTTTATTCATTGTATTCAGGCAAAAGGCATAAGGCAATGCATCTTCTTCATGCCATGTAATGCGAGTTATGGCCCGGCCTTTGGGGTCGGACAGTGTTGTTTGGCTTTCAACCAAAATATCGTGTATATGCTCAGCAGCAACTACACGTACCGCGTGGCGTTTGGTGCGATCTGCATCGGCTGATTGTAAAGTATGAGGACTGACTTCTTCCTTAATTACCAGAATTTTTCCTTTAAGACCGTTTAAATGTCCCTCAAGCGTTGCGTTTGTAGCGCCTTCTTTCAGGTGACAATTGGTTTTGCCCCAGTTGTAAAAGTTAAGATGATTCAGGCTGCTGTCTAATTCCACATCCATCACGGGTTCAAACACTTCATAGCCTTTGCTTTTAAAAATCTCATCAGCCTCTGGGGAATCCTGATTCATAACAGGCGGCTTTCCGGGAACTGTTGTGACAAATTTTATCTTTCCCTGGCTGTTTCCTGCCAATGTAATGCCTGAAATACCTTCTGCTACTTCTACGTGTAACCAGGTGCGGGCATTGCAACCATCATGCATGTGATAGTCTGTCAGGCGTACATGTCTTTTTACTGAAATTCTCTTTCGTGCAGTGCTTAAGTAAGCTTCAGTGGCTATGGCATCCTGTCTGTAACTGAGGTAATCTCCCGCGTATGCCAGCAATTCAACCAACATGAGGCCCATATCTGCCGGGTTTCGTTCTTTCCAGACAGGAATGGTAACCGCCATCCTGTCGAGCATTAACTGCCTGAATGTGGCATAGTCTTTTGCCAGATAATTGATGGAAGGTTTTGGCAGGCGAGGCGGTGGTGCACATGCTGAAGTTGAGATACAATCAAACTCGCTTGGACAACTTACTTTAAATGAAAATGCCTGGGTGGATAATATTGGATCAAAACCTTCGGGTGGGGCGTCGTTACCCGGTTCTGCTATCAATTGCAACTGGTAAGTGGAAAAATCGCCTGCAAGTGACAACTTTATTATCAGCATGTTTTTAGCAGCGTTGGGTAGGGGCGCAGATGCCAGGTCTGCTCTTGTTGCTTCCAGCACGATGATATTGCTGATCCTTTCACCACCTTTGATTGCAATATTGGAAGGCTGTATGGCTGCGCCTGAGATATCTTTTAAGAAATGTACGATCAAAGTGGTTTGGCGCAGCTCATCGGGATCTGAGGGATTGTCTGCCACTTCAATAAAATCTATACCATTTACAATGGGATGTTGTAAAACCGCCAGTCGGCGCTCATCACTATTGCAGCATGTGTTGTTCATTACTAACTGGTGAATACGGCACGCTGCATGTTGCGCGTGCTGAGGTTTAGGTAAATAACAGTTATAAAAAGTGATGTATCTGCACGCTCTACCTGCACATCATGCACTTCGATCAATTCGCTTAACCATTGAATTAACGAACCTTGTATTAAAAATTTAGTAGTGGCAGCCAATTCATCGCTCAGTGGTTCAAAAACTAATTGCAATAAACCACAGCCAAAATCAGGGCGGTTCACCCGCTCGCCGGGATTGGTGAACAAAACCTGCTCAATCATATCTCTGATGTGTTCATCAGGATCAGCAGTTTTTGTTCGCAACGCGTGGCTAAACTGATATGGAAATTTAATGTTCATGTTTACACTCCGGAAACCCTAGTTTGGGATGTTATGATTATTAGGGGAGTGGGGTTGGGTGCACAAACCGACTGACTGTCAAAAAGCAGTAGCGGTATTCCCATTGATGTGATACGTGTCGCGGCTGTTATCCATTGCGCAGTTAGGCAGGGTTGCGGCGAGCTGCCATTCGTGAAGGGGCATCCCGCAACCGTATATGCTATGGACTGCATCACAACAGGCTGACCGTTAACTGTAACGCGGGGATTCGTGGAAACAGGTTGCGCCTGCCCGCCATGCGAGCACATAACGGATGCACTAAAATGAAGTAAAAAACCGGGCATGTTCCTAATTGTAAATAATTGATTATTAATTTATAATGACAATTAAATCAAATTATATTCAATGCTCCGTTATTGATAGTTACCTGCGGGCCTGTCATGACAATGCTGGCGCCTTTACCGTTTTGTATATAAATACCTGTATCGTTTACAATGATGGATGCGCCGGTTGTACTCTTAAGCATGATGCCCCCGGTAGGACCCGGCAAGTCACTAATGATAAAACTGTTTTGTCCCATGGTTTGCATAACGATGTTGGGAGATGTGGGCAAACCTGCATGCGCGAGCGGTGGAATATCTGATTGTGCTCCCCAGCGGCAACCCACCCAGATGGGATAATTGGCATCGCCGTTCTCAAATTCTACCCAAACCCCCGCACCAATAGGCGGCACTGCGTAAACACCCATTGGCGGACCTGTAGGGCCGGCAAGTGGAACACAGGCTTCTGCCCAGGTACTGGGAATGGGGCCTAAAACATCCGGGATCATGAGTAATAACCTCCCGCGCATTTCTGGGTCAATATTATTGACAACCGTAGCCCTGTATTTTCCAAAGTAATCAGGCATGGTTAAACCATTACAACAGGTGTGTTAGATACCACACCATCTCTTGAAAGTGAAAAGTTTTGTTTGTATGTTCCCTGTTTGATATTATGCGTTACACTATCAACATAATACATTCCGTCATACGCAATGCCCGCCCCTCTAACACCCACCATCATGCCCGAACGCAAAATGCTTTTGTAGCGCGACACATCCAGCGATCCGCTTGCCGTAACCGCGGGGGGATTGCCTGAACTGCTCATCATATCTCCCATAATTTTTTTCAGAGCCTCGCTTGTATTGTTTTTTGAAAACGAGTCAGCATAGGATATTTTAAAAATGGGCTGGGTGGGGCGCAGTCCCATGGGCGGTTTTAGTGCATTGATGTTTGGTACAGGAATTGGCAGTATTACTTTCTCCGTAACCTCATCAAAGATGGTGTAAACATTGATCTGCTTAGCAGTTCCATCCATCGTAAAACTCAGCGATTCTACATTGGTATGGTCATCCATATTTACTGATAGTGCACGCTGTGGTATGGGTAGGTGCACTTCAGGGCCGAAGTACGCAGTGTTTTGCCCTGGCAAAGGCCCTGGAATCATGTAGAAAACATAACCACACTGCTGCGCAAGCGTTCTTAGAAACTGCAACGGAGTTTGTTTGGTAATGCTGTCCCATCGGTCTGTAGGAGAGCGCACCGTAAACACAGGTGGCGGAATTACTACAGGCATAATACCCAAAAACGTGAAGGGCGCCAGCGCAGCATACACTTTTGCTGTATCGGGTAAGGCTGGCATAGGAATGTTGACTTCAATCATATCCATCAGTATACTGATGTCTTCACCGGTTATAGTAAAGGTGGATTTACCTGCTTCATTTGCAGGTGCCATTTGATGATTGGTAATGATGCCATCCATTAAAACATGAGGTATGCCGTTCATGGTGGCTATGAGAACCACTCTTGTAGTAGTGGCGTCAAAAAAACCTGCTGCGATCAGATCAATCAGATAGGCCGTTTTTTTATCTACAGAAAAAGATAATTGAAAACCGCTCCGGTTCCTGCTATTTGATATTTGTATCTCAGACAACATACCCGTAAGCTGTTGCGGCGCAGGAATGGGAATGCCCGGCCCTATCATCATGGTTAAATAAATTCCTTTAAGCATGCTTGTTGCCCGGTATGCCTCCCGGCAGGGTAATGTTGATAGCTTTTCCCGGCGTGTTTGTTAACTCGTTTGGATCCAGCACCGCATTGGCGTCAGCCAGTTGCCAAAACCTTTCAGCATCAGAATAATATTGATGTGCAAGCAGATCGGGGCGCTCACCTTCGTTAATAAAATGTTTTTGTAGCACAAAAAATTTTTCCGGCCCGGGTATCAACCTGCGTGAAAGATAAATAACAGACTCCCCATTTTGGCTGTCGTTGATCCTGGTATTGATACCATGATATCTGCTGGATGGTGAAAACGCGCTGGTACGTAAACCTGTTTGTTGTAAAAATATTTTGGAAAGATCTGTCATGATATGCTGTTAATGCCGAGGTCCTGCAATTTGCCCGCATTGAATTTTGCTGCCAGCCTTTCTTTACTTTGCTGATAACTCATAAAAAGATTACCGCCTTTGTGATCAAACCCAAAATCATCAGTACTTAATACGCGCATGCCCAGGCTTACTTTGGCCCTTATGGGATTTAGGAAAGGGTCGAACGCTTCTTCGGTTATACTGAATTCTGTAATCCTGACGGGAATGATTCGATTTTTGTTCCAGATAAAAAGCGTGAGCGAAGTTTCCATCGGTAGTATTTCAATGGAACCCATACCGGCCACGCTGTTGTTATAATTCATTTGTGCGCTTTTGGGATAGATGAGTGTTTCCAGTACGGCTAATTGTGGCTGAATGCCAAGTTCGGCAGTTTGCGGGTCGCCATTTTCCATTTTATCTGTGGCATCAATTTCTGCTTCCAACTTAATGGTTTCCACTGGCGGGCCTGCCAGCCGCAAAGGTTCAGAACGATTGCCATTGCCTTCTCCCGCGCCTTGTGCCTGCAGCGTTCTGGTAAGGGTATCGGGATTGTATTGTAAAGGAATGACCTTTTCTATAGCCAAAGTTTCGGGGCTGATCAATACAATACCACCTTTAATAAGCCGTGGAGAGCCAGAAAATGAAGACATTCTTTTTAATTTAAAACTGGAGACCGTTACGGGGTAGTGGTTACCACTTCGCCTTCGTCAGGGCCTTGCCCGCTGATGCAATGAACATACCTGGCCCAGGCATCTGCAGAATTCCAGTTATCTGCAGTTGAATAAGCACAATCATAATAAGGGAAATATGTTTCGCTTTCCGGCTCCCCAATACCTACAGCATGTGCCGCTTCATGGATCATTGTTCTGATTTGCTGTTCTTCTGAAATATTAAAGAAATTATTGCACAGGTGAATGGGCACTCTGTTGCCCACAACATATGCGTTCCATTGAGCGCAACTATCAATTTCAGGGCCCACCATAATACTGCCCCCCATTAAAATTGAATTCATTCTTTGCAGTATTTCCGAAATCTGTTCCAGGTTTACTATGTCTGGTGCAATCAGCCCGCGTACTGCCTCAAGTGCTTCTAACCTGCTAAAGTGTCTGCCTGTTCCGTTAATGCGCAAATATGCAATGGAAACCCTGTGAGCAGCCTTTCTCCGCGCATTGTTAATCATCTGTCTTCTTGCCTGCTGGGCGGCAATAATTGAAGCCTCTGAAACACCCGTTACAGCAGCAAGATCATCAGTCTGTATGGTACCGTTGGTACTGTCATTCATTATTGAATCAGCATCATTGGCGCGGGGGCTTTTATTCATCTGCTCCCTGAACCAATGAATTCTGTCGGGCATATCCATATCAGCATTGGCCGCATGCGCATCAATATAATTGTACCGGTCATCCAACCCCATCAGGTGATGCATTTCATGTGCAAGCCCGTTAAGGCCGCTAGACCAGTTGCCGGAAGTGGTCCATTGGTTCAGGTCAACATCCACATTAAAAACATCAGCTGCATTGCGGTTCACAAATTCAAGATCAACGGTATAACCAAAAGTGGCCGCTCTTTTTTCTATGCCGTCCTCCATTTCTCTCACATTGGCAATATCCTGCGCGTTCCTGCTGTTGAGTTTTACTTTGATTTTTACGAAGATGTTGCCCGGGTCTCTCGCGTCAACATAAAATATTTTTCCGCCTTCACCTCTTCTTCTGGTCCATCGTCGGGGTGGTGTTGTGGATTGCCGTTCTTCGCTGTTAATGGCGTTTCTACCCGCAGGATAAAAAAGCCTTGAATGTTCGGCAGACAGGGAGTCTTCTACTTCGGCTTCATTCATTTCTCTGGTAGATTGTTGAACAGGGGCACCTGTGGAAGCCTCAACGGCTGCTTCTTCTACTGTGGCAGGCGCATCGGGCGTATTTAAAAGCAGCAACAGGTTATCGAGATAGTATTGCCAGTTATCGCGGGTTCTTGCTATGGATATGATCTCCCTGATTTGCCTTTTGGATCTGGCTGGCAAACCCGCATAGACGCTGTGATTGCGTATGGTATCGGCCTGTGCATCAAAAATTACCAGCTCCTCACGCGAGGGGGTGCGTTGAATGATGTTGAAAGAAGTTGCCGCTTTTTGTTGCACCACATGTGTTAACTCATGACCCAGTAATTTTTTTCCTGCATAGGTTTGAGGAGAATATTGCCCACTGCTGAAGACGATGTTATTTGCATGCGTATAAGCCAGTGCGTTGATACTTTTTGCTGATTGTGATGCTGTGGCATCATCATGTATTCTTACATTGCTGAAATCATAGCCAAAGCGGGGTTCATAAAAATTTCTCAATTCTTTTGATAAAGGCTTTCCGCCGCTTTTTAAACCACCTATGTAACCTGCTAAGGACTCATTCACAGAAACAGATTGTTGGTTCGACTCTTTACGCTGTAATTTTTTCTTTTCTTCCTCTTCCTGGCAATGCGCACATTTCCTTTGTATCAAATCAGGCTGGGGCATGCGCATGACCGTATCTGCCATGGCATCAGCTTCTTGTTCATATTTGTCTCCGGGCTGATTAATGCTGAGTTTAGGTTGTATGGCTGTTGACGCAAAACTAAAAAATGGACCTTGGATGCTGTGTGGG
>JAFAFV010000114.1 GCA_023423285.1 Bacteroidota bacterium | reverse complement strand
GGCGAAACGAGTGAGCCTTTTTGCTGAACATGCGTTCCCAAAACCTGGCGTAATGCAGCATGCAGCAGGTGCGTGCCGGTGTGGTTGTACATTGTATTCAGCCTGGCTTCAAAATTTACAATGGCATTTATTTCAGCATCTATAGGGTTGGGAAGCCTGTCTGTGATGTGCAGGATCAGATCATTTTCTTTTTTAGTATCTGTAACTAAAAATTCATCATTGTTAATTACCAATTTCCCCTTATCGCCCACCTGGCCGCCACTTTCAGCATAAAAAGGCGTGTTGGCCAATACTACCTGGTATTGCTCTTTGCCCTTTGCTTTCACCTTGCGGTACTTTAGGATTTTGGTAGTTACATTCAAATCCTGGTAGCCTACAAATGTCACCTCGTCACCTGCATGCACCTGCACCCAGTCTTCAGTATCTACAAGTGTTGCGGCACGGCTGCGATTCTTTTGCTGCTGCATTTCGGCATCAAAACCTGCCTCATCCACGGTCAAATCATTTTCTGCAGCGATCAGTTTTGTAAGATCAGCCGGAAAACCGTAGGTATCATATAGTTCAAAAGCACTTTTGCCATCAATGGTTTTGTTAGAAGACCGGATGATATCATCAATCCTTCGAAGCCCTTTTTCAAGTGTTCTCAAAAAGCTTTCTTCTTCTTCATGAATCACTTTGGCCACAAAAGCTTCCTGTTTTTTCAACTCAGGAAATACATTCTCAAACTGCGTTGCAATTACCGGAACAAGCTGGTACAGGAGTGGTTGTTTGTAATTAAGATATGAATAATAATACCGGACAGCACGGCGCAAAATGCGGCGTATCACATAGCCGGCGCCTGTGTTAGAAGGCAGTTGGCCGTCTGCAATGGTAAAGCTTATGGCCCGTATATGATCGGCCAGCACACGAAAAGCGATGGCCTGCCTAACATCTGCCGTAGCCTCGCCAGGATCAGGCTCATAGGATTTCCCTGTAATTTTTTCTACTTCAGCAATCGTTCCGGTAAATACATCCGTATCATAATTGCTGGCTTTTCCCTGCAGCACACGCACCAGCCGCTCAAAGCCCATACCCGTGTCCACATGTTTTGCAGGAAGTGGCTCCAGGCTGCCATCTTTTTTGCGGTTGAATTGTATGAAAACATTGTTCCATATCTCAATCACTTGCGGATGGTCTTCATTCACCAGTTCTTTGCCTTCAACCGCAACCCTTTCGCTCATGGAACGGCAATCCACATGAATTTCGGAGCAGGGACCACAAGGGCCGGTATCGCCCATTTCCCAAAAATTATCTTTTTTATTTCCTTTTAAAATGCGTTCTTCAGCAATCCATTTTTTCCATTCGTTATAAGCTTCCTCATCAAAAGGTAGGCCTTCAGCATTATCTCCTTCAAATACCGTTACATACAGACGGTCTTTTTCTATACCCAGCACATCTGTAAGCAACTCCCAACTGTAAGCAATGGCCTCAGTTTTAAAATAGTCGCCAAAACTCCAGTTGCCCAGCATTTCAAACATCGTATGATGGTAAGTATCCACGCCTACTTCTTCCAGGTCGTTGTGCTTACCGCTTACGCGAAGACATTTTTGGGTATCGGCCACGCGGGGGTGCGGTGGTTTCTTATTACCCAGAAAATAATCTTTAAACTGGTTCATGCCCGCGTTGGTAAACATAAGCGTGGGATCGTCTTTTACCACAATGGGTGCTGATGGCACAATTTGATGTGCTTTACTTTTAAAAAAATCTAAAAAAGCCTGCCTGATTGCTGTACTTGTCATAAGGCTGCAAATTTAGTGTTTCTGAGCTCACGAGTTAAAAGGCTTCCAAAGAAAGGCATCAGGCAGATGTTACACTACTTTGTTGCAAAATACGGGTGGCAAAATAAGCCATTAAGCCCGCACCGGTTTCCAGCGCAGTTTCATCCAAATTAAAAGTGGGGCTGTGCAAGGGCGAAGTAATGTTCATGGCCCCGTTACCCACACCCAGAAAATAAAATACCGATGGTTTATGCCGACCATAGTAGGCAAAATCTTCGGCGGCCATCAGGTTGTCCATATGTTCCACGTTTTCTTCTCCAATATATTCTTTAGCATAAGCATTCATGGCATCGCTCAATTGTTCGTCATTATTTACAGAAGGGTAGCCGCGCCGGATATCAAACTGGCAGGTAGCGCCCATGCCTTCTACCAACGAAACAGCCAGTTTTTTCATTCGCTCGTGCGCTTCATAGCGCCACTCATCATTAAAGGTTCTGAAAGTACCTTCCAGGTAAACCGTGTTGGGAATGATGTTGATGGCTCCGTCTGCTATAAATCTTCCAAAAGAAAGTACCGTGGGCATTTGCGGGTTGGCCATTCTGCTGACGAGTTGCTGCAGCGCCACCACCATTTGCGCTGCTATTTGTACCGGATCAATAGTTGTATGAGGCATGGCCCCGTGACCACCCTTACCGGTAATAGTTACTGTAATTTCATCCATTGATGCCATACACAATCCTTTTGGAATGGTAACCTTACCTGCCAGCTTGTGTGGATACACATGTTGCCCGATCA
>JAFAFV010000034.1 GCA_023423285.1 Bacteroidota bacterium | reverse complement strand
TGCAGGAGCAGCAAAAGCAATTGAATGAAAAACAGTCTAAAACAAAACGATAATTTAAAATAATCTGCATCCGGATTTAAAAACTTAAGTCCGGATTTTTTTTTAAGCAACTTATTGTCTATTTTGGAGCGTCTTAATGCTGTATTTCAATATGATGAACAAAATTCTTTTATTTTTTACAACTTTTTTATTGATGGGGATGATGGTTAACGGCCAGCGAAGGCTTACCGAAGCCACTATTTCTTATGACTTTGTTGTGAATACTAAAAATGCTTCGCCCGGAGCTGCAGACATGCTGGACGGTGCAACGAGCGTGGTTTATTTAAAAGGCAGCCGCAGCCGCGCCGATTTTATCAACTCCCTGGGTACGCAAACCACGCTTTACGATAGCAAAACAGGATCAGCCACCAACCTTATAGAATATGGCAACCAGCGCTTTATGATTACGTTTACACCGTCCGAGTGGAAAACCTCTAATAAAAAATACGACAACATTTCTTACACTATTGAAGACGAGTATAAAACCATTGCCGGTTATAAATGCCAGAAAGCAGTGGCAAAACTTGATGAAGGTACCAGCGTGGTGGTGTATTTCACCAAAGATATGGTGCCTGTAAACAGTGATTTTTTATACATAAACAAAAACCTTCCAGGCCTGGTAATGCAATATGTGGCATCGCAGGAAAAGGCTACGGCCACTTATACTGTTTCTTCCATTGATTTTGGTGTGGTACCACTTTCCAAATTTGATCTGCCTAAATCTGGCTATCGGGTTATGAGCTACACTACTTATGCGGAAAGCATCAAAACGAAATAATTTAACAATAACTTACACATAAAAAAAGCAACCAACACGGTTGCTTTTTAAATAAGGTTATAGAAAATTACTTGTTATAATCCCTTAGCAATTCATTAGGGTTAAAAGTGATTCTGTTGATTATAACTTTCTTCTTAAAAGGCACAACGTAGCTATTTTGCCCTTTTTGATAAGTGATGGAAGTATTAAAATTAATGTAGTTGGAATTATTAACACTATTGATTACCTTTTCTCCTTTAAAGTTCATTTGAGAACCCAAAGAAAAATGGTTGAGTTTTGTCGTACTGCTGCTTTCTGCGTTAAAACCTTTTTTAGGTTTATCTTTACCATAATTTTCAACAGCCATTGCCTCATTGGCGGCATAGGAGGATAATGCAAAACCCAACAACAATACTATATTAAATGCAAATTTTATCATTTGAAATGTTTTAAGTGTTGGACTTGGTGCGAAAATATACAAAAAAATGTTAATTACAAAAATTAATTTTCTCTTAACTTATTCAGTTTAAACTTAAATTACGGCCGTGAAAGGAACTAATCGTATCTTAAATGGTTATACTATCTTGAATGAGGAAATATTTTGTAAAATGATTAATAATGCGGGAATTCTCTCAAAATAGCGAAGAGCGGCAGGACATTAAAGAACTTTTGATACAGTTTGACAATTTGTGGAAGGGGAAAACTGCTTCTTATATTGATGAGGAATCTTTTGAACGCATTATTGAATATTTTGAATCAGAAGAAAATTTTATCAAAGCCCGGATAGCTGTGGACATAGCGATTGAGCGCTATCCTTATTCAGGCACATTGTTGGTAAAAAAAGCTGATCTTTTACTCACCAAAAGGAGTTATGATGAAGCTCTGCAACTGCTGGAACAGGCATCCATTCTCGACAGCAGCAACGTGGACATTTACATTTTAAAAACTGAAGCTTACCTGGCGCTAGACAGGCAGGAAGAAGCAGTGGCTTTGCTGGAGCAGGCGCTTGAAATATTTGGCGGTGAAGAAAAAATAGAACTGCTGTTTGAACTGGCAGATGTGTATGATGACTATGAAAATTTTCAAAAAGTGTTCGACTGCCTGAAAGCTATTCTGGAGCAGGAGCCGGGCAATGAAGAAGCCTTGTACAAAATTTGTTTTTGGACGGATTTTACAGGCCGCAATGCCGAAAGCATAGAGCTGCACAATAAGATCATTAATGAAAGCCCGTATTCAGAACTGGCCTGGTTTAATTTGGGTGCAGCTTATCAGGGTATAAAGTTGTATGAAAAGGCCATTGATGCGTATAAATATGCGCTGGTCATTGATGAAAAATTTGATTATGCTTACCGCAATTGCGGCGATGCTTACATCAGGCTGCGCAAGTATAAAGATGCCATTGAAAATCTTGAAAAAGTTTTAGAGCTATCCAAACCCGAAGATGTGATCTATGAAGCAATTGGTTATTGCTACGAGAAGTTGAAAAATTTTGCGCAAGCCCGTTTTTATTATCGCAAAGCCAGCCATCTGAACCAGGAAAACAGCCATTTATTTTACAAAGTAGCATATACCTACTATCGGGAAAATAAATTTGAGCAATGCATTAGGCAACTGGAAACTGCTTTGAAAATGAAACGCAACAAGCCGGAGTACAACCTGCTGATGGGCGAGTGCAAAATGGAACTGGGATTTGTAAAAGAAGGCATCCAGTACCTTTTAAATGTGGTGCGGTTAAGGCCCAAATCTGTTATTGGCTGGGAAGCACTAATGAAAGGCTTTTACAAAGCTGAAGAATATGAGCAGATGCTGGAACAAATAACACTCTCTGAAACTGTGATCGGCGAAAAGCCCATTATGAAATACTATAAAGCCGCCGCCTACTTTGCCAGCGGCATGACTAAGGAGGCGCTGCTGCAATTAGAAGATGCCTTGGTAGCTTCCCCGACACACATGAAAAAGCTTATACACCTTAACCCTTCGCTGCTGCAAAGCCAGCAGGTAACCGATTTAATGATAAAGTATAAGAAAAAAGGGAAAAAGTAATGTTTTCCCTTTTCCCTTTTCTATAAGTTTAAATTCAGTTAATTAAAATACTGGTGGTATTGTTGATAAGAATTTTGAAGTTGCAAAACGATCTCGTTTGTTTTAGCAGCATCTGATTGCTCATCCAGCTGTTTTACCATTTGCAGATGCGGGTTTAACCATTTGTGTAATTCATCATGACTTTTACCTTTCATGGTACAGCTTTTTATAAGCTGATCGTTTTGATCTTTAAGTTGTGCTGCAAGAGATTTGAAATCCGTTCTGCCTTCCTGTATGTACGCATTCACCAGTTCAGAACCATTAAGAACAAAAGGTTTCATTTCATCATTTACCACCCATTTTTCGCCATTGTTTAATTCAGGCACTGCTGAATTTTGGTCGTCATTATGTGCTGAGTGTGCCTCTGTCTGCGTTTCCGCTTTTTCTGTTTTAGCGTCGTTATCACAACTCCATAAAAGCAGCCCGCTTAATCCTATTATGATTATCTTTTTCATTAGAATAAATTTTTATTTTATAGTCTGATTTATTTCCCTAAATCCTTAATCCTCAAATTCCTGAATTTTAAGTATGAACCGTGCCCTAAAAAGCCGATATGGCCGCTTTTGTTTAGCAATCCGGGGTGTGGCTTGCCGTCAACTGTTGCAGTATTATTTTTACTCGCCTGAGCAATATCGCCGTCAAGAATCACTTTGCCGTTCAGCGTGATGGTGATACGGTTACCAATGGCTTTCACCTCCTGTGTATTCCACTCGCCAACGGGTTTTAAATAACCCCGCAGCGCGGGAATAACACCGTACACCGAGCCGTGGTACTGGTATGGTTTCAGGTCTTTATAAATTTCAGCTTCATTGTCCAGTATTTGCAGTTCCATTCCAGCGTACGCAGCGTCACCTGCAATGGGGGTGCGTATGCCCAGGCCGTTGTTAGCGCCGGGCGTTAACTGAAAATCAAAGCGCATGATAAAGTCGCTATATTCTTTTTCGGTGTAGATATTGCGGCTGGGGCCTTTACCTGCCTGCTGGCTGGGATCTGAAACCAGCAATCCACCTTCAGCATAATAATTGATTTTATTGCCTGTCCACCCGTCAAGGTTAATGCCATTGAAGAGTGGCACAAAGCCTTCTGCTTTTTCCTCCGCACTCACCTCGTAAGGTTTTGCCGACGGCAGTTCTTTCACGTAAACATCACGAAACTCAAGCCGGGTACCGTGTGCCTGTAGTTCTATAGCTTCTTTGCTGAAAATGGGAATGTTGCGATCCCAATAATTTTCCAGCACTACATTATTAGTCACCAATTCTCCATTAAGATATACAGTCACTCTGTCGCCTACCATTTTAATACGGAAGGTATTCCATTCTCCAATGGGGTTATCGGCCACTTTTAGCGGTGTGCTGCGGTGCTTCTGGTTATTGTACAGGCCACCCGAGCCTACCTGTGCCCCCACGTCTCTACGGGATGTGTCCCATGTTTGCACTTGCGGAGAACCACGCAGGTAAACGCCCCCGTCTCCGTTTGGTTCCATACGCCAGTCCACAAGCAGTTCAAAATCTTCATACATTTTCTCAGAAACAAGATTGTTATATCCTTTGCCTTCAAATACCAGTACGCCGTTTTCTACACGCCAGTCTTTGCGCATTTGCTCATCAGCCGCTTTTTGCTTGGCTGCTAATTCTTGTGGTGTCATTTTTGCCCGCTTGATGGGATTTTCCACCAGGCCTTTCCAACCAGAGAGATCTTTTCCATTGAACATTGGCACAAAGCCTTCTTCTTTTGGTAAAGAAGCCAGGTGCCTGATGAGCGCTTCTTTCAAATAATTCGATTCTGTGTCTTTATTCAGTTCCATGGCTTTGTTGGCAATGGCTTCTACATTTTTGCCATACAGTTCTTTATGGTCTAACACAATGTTGATGACAGCCTGCACCGCGTTTTGCTGTAACTGCTCATCATTAAAATATTTGGAAACAAACATCAGAGATTGTAGCGTGCTATTTTGCGAGATACCACTTAAAATATTTCTTTTTTGCTGCAGGGTTTCGGCCAGTTTCATCGCGTTGCGAAACATTAGTACTTTCTGGTCGGTTGTATTTTTTGATTTGTTGATGCCAGCTATAAAACTGTTTAGCGCCATATTTTTATTTTCTCCGGCGCTGGTTTTGGATATTTCGTAAAGCGCATCTAGTGCCGCATCATCTTTCCATGCAGAAATGGCCTTTAAAGCTGCCACTTTCTCATCTGCCGTACCATTTTTATAACTATTCGATACAGTGTTCAATGCTTCTTTACCGCCTATGTCAGAAAGCACATTGTAATACAGGTGGCGGCTGTTGCCCGCACGCTGCATCAGTTTTTCGGTTGCAGCAATTTGTTCAGCTTTTGTAGGCTGCAGCAATACAATGCTGGTGGCTGCATCCTGATAGGCTTTGATCAGAGCCGCGTCAGAACTATTATTGAGCAGCTCCGCAACTCTCTCGGTATCTTTTTGTGTAGCCACTTTTGCCAATGCTTTGGCAGCAGCAAAGCGCACCGCAGCGTCTGGGTTTCTTGTTTCACTAAACACAAGGTCAGCATGCCCGGTTGCCATGCGTTGGGATATAATATCAATCAGAGCAATTTTAGAATTACCTGCTGCCTGTGGCAATGCTTTGGCAGCAGCGTTTGCAACCTCATTGCCTGGGATGGTGAGCAGAGCTTTTTTTACAGCGTTGGTTACTTCCGGGCTACCGGTTTGTAGCAAACTGATCAGTGGCGCAACAGCATCCTGTCCCCCAGTTTTTGCAAGAGCGTAGATGGCAGTTAACTGAACTTCCTTATCATTAGAATTCAGCAGTGAAATAAGCAAGGGTAACGCATCTTTATCTTCTTCATCTGAAATTAGATTGATGAGCCCGATTTGTGTGTGCGCGTCGTTGCTGTTTCTTAAAAGATTCTGTACTTCCGAGGCTGCAGCCTTGTTGTAACTATTATTGAGTAAACCAATAGCAGTGCCGCGGTACTTTGCATCATCAGAGCGCAATGCGGCAAATATGTCTGCATTTGCATTGGCAGATGATTGCGACAGCAACGTGAGCCCTGCGCTCCTGGTTTGTTCAGGCACATTATCTCCTGCAATTAATTGGCGTGCCGCTTTTTCCACGTAGCTTTTGTTTCCCTTGTCTAACTGGCGTTGCAGAAATACAAGGTAAGAGTCTGTTGCATCTACTGGTTCAAATTTGTATTGCGCTTTTTGCGCCGCAGTTTCCAATATGGTAGCAGCAGACGGGTCGCCGGTTTCTGCAAGCGAACGCAATAAAACTTTTTTAAGGTTGTCATCGGTTGCTTTGGGCCATAGCTGTGCCAGTCTTTTTGCTGCAGGTGCATAGCGAAGATCGCCGATGGCTTTGATGAGCGTTTGCTGCGCGGGGCCTTTGGCAGTAGATAGCGCGTACATTAACGCATTGGCAGCATTGGCTGAATTAACGCGTATCAGAACACGTGCAGCAGGGTCGGCAAGGCGTGTGCTGGTTAAATATTTTCTTACTACGGGTACCACTTCATCGCCTGCTACGTATTGCAGTTCCTGCAAAATAAAATCTCTCACTTCATCGTCTTTGGCGCTTACAAGGGCATTTGCCAGCGCTTGCGAGGTCGTCTTCTTCAACCTGATATCATTGCTTTTGCCCACGTATTTTGATAGCCCGCTGATAGCATCGCGCATCACAACATCGTTGCCTTTACCAGGAGATACCAGCTTAGAGGTGATATTCTGAATGCCTGGTTCGCCCAGCGCTGCCAGTTCTTTCATGGTTTCATTATGGGCAAGCGTGCTTTGCAACGGTATTTGCATGAGCAGGTCAGCCACTTTGGTGTTCACGGTTCTCAGGTCAGTTTTTTGCTGCGCAAAAACAGTAGCCGAAAGCAGTATTGTTAATAATAATAAACTAAAACGTTTCATATAAGAATTGGTATTTTGAATACTTGAATAAAAGGTTCACTTTCTCGCGAACCTATGATGCTTTTAATATTTCACTTAACTATAAATTCCACGGCGCACGCATTGGCTGATGTATCAACGCGTTGGCAGCTTGGTCGTTTACAAACTGCATCTTTGCGGGGTCAAATTCCAGGGATCTGCCTAATCGCACGGCAATGATAGCCAGGTTTACCAAAGTGCAGGAACGGAACCCGTTCTCTTCATTCAGCGCAAATTTCTGCCTTTTGATTACCGCGTCAGAAAAATCAGTAACCTGTGGTTCAGGTTCTGGAAATGCGGCAAGCTTTTT
>JAFAFV010000209.1 GCA_023423285.1 Bacteroidota bacterium | reverse complement strand
GAGGATAGCCATAGGAGGCAGGCAAATTTTCAAATTTTATGAAAATTTTTTCTTTTTAAAGAGGAGGGCATTATACATAGTATCGGCATTTATATTATAGCCTTCTAAAATGCTTTCACAGGTTATCGAAAATTCATAGGGTTCTAGACTTTTTACGTGTTCTTCATTTTCTTTTTTAAACACGGAGCAAGTAATGTATAATAAAAAGCCACCGGGCTTTACCGCGTTTATGATGTTGGTACAAATCTTTTGCTGCAGATTAGCATAAGCATCAATTTTTGTTTCATCAAAAAAATAAAGTTGCTCAGGCGTGCGTGCCCAGGTACCGCTGCCGGTGCAGGGCACATCTGCAATCACAAGGTCGTACTGCTGCGGAAAGCGTATGTCTTTTGCTGCAGCAATATCTGTAACAAAAGCAATGTAGTCTGTGATGCCTGCCTGCTCAAAACGTTTTTTCAGGTTGGTAATAATAGTTGGACGAATGTCAGAAACGGTAAGGCTGATATGTTGCAATACATCTTTAGCCAGTATGGATTTGCCGCCGCTTGCGGCGCAGCAATCATATATTGAAAAGCGATGGTTTGCAGGAAAGTATTGTTTTACAAGTTCCAGAGCGGCAGCCATTTTCTGGGAGTTCAGGTCTTGAATGACGACCTCTTTATTGATTAGCAGGATGTCATCAATTTTTGCTGCGTTGGGCAGTGTTACAGTGTGATCATTTATTGTAAATTCTAAACCGGAAGCAGTTAGTTTTTGTGCAACAATTTTTTCATAGCCAGGTCGGATCCTTAAGAATAAATAAGGTTGAACCGCGAACGAGGCTTCAAAAGCTGATGCATCAATACCATCGCTCAGTGCTTCTTTCCACGGAAACACGTTTTGAAGCGGTGTTTCGGGCAGGGCACTTTCCTCAATAACCTGTTGCCATTGCCCGCTAAGAGGTTCTGCCCTATGTATTAAAGCCAGCAAAAGGCGTTCTTTTACAGGTATATTTAAAAAAGCTTTCCCCAGCCTGAAATAGCTATAACATAGACCTGCTATCTGTTTACGGTCTTTACTGCCGTATTTTTTATTTTGTGAAAAATAGTTTTTAATAAAGTGCGCGAAGGGTATTTGCCCATCATACAACTCTAATATTAAAGCTGCGGAGTTGAGATAAGAATAATAATGCCTGAGGCCGGAATCGGACATAATACGAATATAAAAAAGCGCTGGCTAAATTTCGGCATCGGTTGACGCAACAATTTACAGTTCCAGCAAAGTTTTCAGCGGGTCTTTTTGTAAAAGTAATTGCGATGGGTTTTCGAGTAACTCTTTCACCCTTACTAAAAAGCCAACTGATTCCCTTCCATCAATAATGCGATGGTCGTAGCTTAAAGCCACGTACATCATAGGTTTTATTACCACCTGGCCGTTCAATGCAATGGGCCTTTCTTCAATTTTATGCATGCCTAAAATAGCGCTTTGCGGCAGGTTGATGATCGGCGTACTCAGCAGCGAACCGAAAACGCCACCGTTGGTAATGGTAAACGTGCCGCCGGTCAGTTCTTCCATCGTCAGTTTGCTGTCGCGCGCCTTTGTGGCAAGTTCTATTACTTTTCTTTCAATATCTGCCATGCTCAGACTTTCCACATTGCGCATTACCGGCACGGTAAGCCCGCGCGGGGTGCTCACCGCAATGCTGATGTCGGCATAATCATGATATATAATCTCATCTTCATCAAAATAAGCGTTTACTGATGGCCATTCTGTTAGGGCTATAGCACATGCTTTGGCAAAAAAGCTCATAAATCCCAGGCCCACGCCATGTACTTCTTTAAACTTGTCTTTAAATTTTGTTCTGGCCTCTATAATGGCCTCCATATTCACTTCGTTAAAGGTGGTGAGCATGGCCGTGGTGTTCTTAGCTTCTACCAGCCTTCGACTGATGGTTTTGCGCAGGTTGGTCATCTTTTCACTGCGCTCATTGCGGCTGTTTAGCGCGGCGCCTTCAAAAGCCACTTTGCCGGGGTGGGTTAGCGCGGCCAGAACGTCTTCTTTTAATATTTTACCGGATGCGCCTGAGGGCTTTACTTCTTTAGGATTGATGCCTTTATCGGCAATAATAGCCGATGCCACAGGTGTGGCTTTTACATCAGCTTTTGCTGGTGCTTCTTCAGGTTGTTTAGTTGCAGGCGCTGCTGTAGTTTCTTTTAATGGTGTCTCTGTCTCAGAAGGTGTATCACCGTTGTCTGCAGGTTTTTCAGCCGTTTCATCAATTGTGGCAATTACATCGCCAATGTTCAGGCTGTTGCCCTCTTTTGCAGCGGTAGCAAGCAGGCCGGCCTTTTCTGCATTCACTTCAAAAGTGGCTTTCTCACTTTCAAGTTCAGCAATCACTTCATCACGCTCAACATAATCACCGGTTTTTTTTACCCATTTTAAAAGCGTTACTTCGTTGATGGACTCACCTATACTAGGTACTTTAATGTCAATGGCCATTAGTTAAATTTGCTTTGTGATGGGGCAAATTACGTGAAAAATATGAAAAACACTGTCTTTTTGCCCGCCTCTCTCATTTGTTGATTTGCAAAAAGCGGGTGGTGTATATAACCTTATTCATATCGTATCTTCATACAGGAGCGCTCCAGCGGTTTTTTTGCCCGGAGCTTTCTTTTTTACTGCAAGTTTTTCAGCCCTCTTTAATTCCACTAAAATCATTATTGGCTAATATTTGGGTAATCGTTTTACTTAGCTTCTTGCTTTTTTTTATCATTTATGTGGCTTATAAAAGACGTATAAAAAAGATTAAAGATTTTTTTCTGACAAGAAGCAGGATCTCTAAAAATCTTCACGATGAAATAGGCGCTACACTTAGCAGCATCAATATTTATAGTGAAATTGCTTTTCAGAGAATAAATGCCAACTCAGATGCGCGGCCGTTGTTAGAGCGTATACACCAAAGTTCGCAGCAGGCCATGGAAAATATCAATGATATGGTTTGGTTTGTTGATCCGCGCAATGATAAACTTGAAAACCTGGTGGCTAAAATGCAGGACTTTGCTATTCCCTTACTGGCGGGCAATAACAAAGAGGTTGTTTTTAATATTGATAAGCATATCTTCAGTTGTACAGTTGAGATGCAAAAGCTGCAAAGCACTTACCAGGTTTTTAAAGAAACCATATATAATATTATGCATCATTCGCATGCTAAATCGGTTATGGTAAAAATGACAAAGTCTGGTAAATATATCTTATTAATCATTGAAGACGACAGGATAGGGTTTTCAACTGCAGAGGCTAAAAAAAGCAATGGTTTGAAGAATATGCTTTACAAAGCAGAAGCTGCAAATAGTGTTATAAATATATATGCTGCAAAGGGCAAAGGCTGCAGGATGGAGTTGTTATTTCCTATCACGTAAATTAGGGATGATGTTTCTCAGCGCCGTTCTGCTAACTTTGGGCAACGATGAGTACCATACCTATCAGGATTGCTGTGTTTGATGACAATGCTTACAGAAGAGAAAGCCTGAGCTTGTTGATCAACTCATCTCCCAGAATGACCTGCACGGGAGTTTTTTTTGACTGCAGCAATGTAATTGCTGATGTAAGAAGATCTGATCCGCATATTGTGCTTATGGATATTGACATGCCGAATGTAAACGGCATTGAAGGTGTAAAACTGATCAAGCTGAATTTTCCCAATGTGCAGGTGCTTATGCAAACGGTGTTTGAAGATGATGATAAAATTTTCGCGTCAATTTGTGCGGGAGCCTCAGGGTATATTTTAAAAAAATCTACGCCCGCGCAATTACTACAGGCTATAGAAGATGTGCATAACGGAGACGCTGCCATGACTGCTTCGATAGCAAGAAAAGTGCTGACGGCATTTCAAAAAAACGTGTTTATTGAAAATAATCTGGAAATTAGCCTTACCCCGCGGGAAAGAGAAGTGCTGGGCTACCTGGTAAAAGGGTTTAGCCATAAAATGGCGGCCAGTGCCTGTGGTTTAAGCATTCATACCATTAACACACATATAAAAAAAATTTACGAAAAGCTACAGGTCAATTCAGTAGCAGAAGCCGTAGTAAAAGCGCTGAACCAAAAACTGTTATAATCGGAAGATCTCATGTTTAGTTTTGAATATAAGCGGGCGGGATATCTATCCTGCCCAATTTGATTTTTGCAGGGGTCAACATCAATTCATTTTTTTTAAAGCTAATTAAAGAAGATATAAGCCAGCGCAATGGCAGTGATAACCCCTGCAAGATCTGCTAATAACATAGCTCCCACTGAGTACCGCGTGTTTTTAATGTTTACGGCGCCAAAATATACGGCTACAATATAAAAAGTAGTATCAGCCGCGCCCCTGAAAACAGAGGTAAGGTTGCCTACAAAAGAGTCTGGCCCGTGGGTTTTCAAAGTATCAATCATCATGGCGCGGGCACCGCTGCCACTAAAGGGTTTCAATAAGGCTGTTGGCAGCGCATCCACAATACGTGTATCGCCACCCAATACTGTAAATACAGCCTTTACACCACTCATTACAAAGTCAAATGCGCCACTGTTGCGCAGCAGGCTAATGGCCACCAAAAGGCCTACCAGGTAAGGAATGATTTTAATAGCAGTGGTAAAACCCTCTTTGGCGCCGTCAATAAAATCATCAAAAATGGCCGTCTTTTTATAAATCGCACCCAGAATGATGAGTATAAATATAAGAAGGATGAGGCCATTGCTAAGGCTGCTGCTGAAAAGTGTAACACCTTTTGCATCCAGCGTTCTTACATAAAGAATAAGTGTTGTAAAAAGTGCTGTAATGCCCAGTACCCATACCAGTATGACAGGTTGCAGCACTTTTATGCCCTGCTTAATTGATACAACTACTAAAGCTGCGATGGTGGCCGCGAAGGTTGCAATCATGCAGGGAATGAATATTTCAGTAGGATATTGCGATTTTAAAGCCACGCGGTCTGCAATAATGGTGGTAGGTATTAGCGTAAGGCCCGAGGCGTGCAGGCACATGAACATTACCTGTGCGTTGGTAGCTTTGTCTTTGCTGGGATTGAGTGTTTGCAGGCTTTCCATTGCCTTTATGCCAAAAGGAGTTGCAGCATTATCAAGTCCGAGCAGGTTGGCCGAAAAGTTCATCACCATATGCCCCATGGCCGGATGATTTTTGGGCACTTCGGGGAAAATTTTTGAGAAGAAAGGTCCTATGATTTTTGATAGAAACCTAATGCCGCCGGCTTTTTCAGCAATATTCATAAAGCCTAAAAACAGGGCCATAATACCAATCAAACTTAAACAAAGATTTACTGCGTCTTTTGTGGTTTCAAACACACCATTGGTGCCCTGCAATTTGTACACTTTATAGCTGGTGTCTGTTTTAATCACCTGGTTACCGTTCCAGGTTGCCGTTTTCAATCCTGAAGTTAGTTGCGCGTGTATGGTTGGTGGTATTGCAAGCGAATCTATATTTTGAACATAGGTGGTATCGCCGGTTTTGCCGGTTACCATTTGGCTGAAAATTTCTCTGTCTCCATCCTGAAACAGAAACCTCGCTAAAGCTACTGCCAGCGCTACAATGATAAAAGCTGACCAAATCCTGCTTAAAACCATTTTATTGTGTGATGTTAAATCTAAATAGTCAATGAAATAAGTTGGAAAGTTACTGTTTTATTTTACATCTGCGGCTTTAAAATCGTACCTTCGCAAACTTTTAGCACAGGTAACCCTGTAAACCTGCAATGAATGAATTGTAGGGTTGCGGGCAACATTTATGCAGGCAAACAAATTCTTAAACACGGAAATTTTCAATCAATATGGCTTTACAGGCTGGCATAGTAGGATTGCCAAACGTGGGGAAATCAACACTTTTTAATGCAGTAAGCAACAGCGCACGTGCGCAGGCAAGTAATTATCGCTTTTGTACCATAGAGC
This sequence comes from Bacteroidota bacterium, assembly GCA_023423285.1. Classification (GTDB taxonomy): domain Bacteria; phylum Bacteroidota; class Bacteroidia; order Chitinophagales; family Chitinophagaceae; genus Niabella. Next base: position 6,814 of record JAFAFV010000209.1, on the reverse strand, counting down.
CCAACACGGGACTGGTAGATGTTCCTGATGAAAGGCTGAACAAGCTGGCAGAACTCGTTGTTCCCGACAGGATTGTTCCTACGCAAATAGAAATTGTTGACATCGCCGGGCTTGTAAAAGGCGCCAGCAAAGGTGAGGGGCTGGGGAATAAATTTTTGGCTAACATCCGCGAAGTAGATGCCATCATTCATGTGGTGCGCTGCTTTGCTGACGAGAATGTGTTACGCGAAGAAGGCCCTATTAATCCGGTGAATGATAAAGAAATTATTGAGACCGAATTGCAGCTTAAAGATCTGGAAGGTGTGGAGAATAAAATTCAGCGCAAAGAAAAACAGGCAAAACTGGACCCGAAAATTAAATCAGAAGTGGAAGTGCTGCAAAAATGCAAAGCCCATCTGGAACAGGGAAAAAGCATTCGCTCGCTGGGGCTGGCCAAAGAAGATAAAGCTGCGATTGCAGATCTTTTCCTGCTTACGGACAAGCCAGTGCTATATGTGGCCAATGTAGATGAACCCTCCATGCATACTGGTAATAAATTTTCTGATGCACTGGCTGCTGTAGCAAAAGAAGAAGGCGCAGAGATCATCATCATGAACAACTCCATTGAAGCGCAGATAAGTGAAATGGAAGATGCCGGCGATAAAACCATGTTTATGGAAGAATACCATATGGAAGAACCGGCACTGAACCGCCTGATACGGGCCACCTATAAATTGCTTGGACTAAACACTTATTTTACTGCCGGCGTACAGGAAGTAAGGGCGTGGACTTTTCTCGATGGCTGGAAAGCGCCGCAATGCGCGGGGGTCATTCATACCGATTTTGAAAAAGGCTTTATAAAAGCCGAAGTGATCAGTTACGATGATTACATTACTTATAAATCTGAAGCTGCCTGCCGCGAGGCAGGTAAACTCCGCATTGAAGGGAAAGAATACGTAGTAAAAGATGGAGATGTGATGCACTTCCGTTTCAACGTGTAAGGCATTCAGCTTTTTGAAATCCTTTTTACTTCATATACTCCGCTGAACAAATATTTTTTGCCGGTAGAAGTCTCTACACACTCATACCGGGTTCGCCGCCGCGGGCCTTTTAAAAACCGCCTGCCATCGCTAATCTCAAAGAGGTTGCCTTCGGGAACTTGCTCTATGAGTACAAAGCCATTTTTTGTTTCATTATAACGGTAAAGCACACGCTGCAGGTGAGGTTCTGAACAAGTAGAAGCGCCGGGGCTGTTAAGTGTTCTTTTTAATTCATACTCAATATCCTCAGGAAAAACTTTTTTTTCAATAAACTGTGCCAGTATCTGCCCGTACACAGTTTTCCATTCTTTTCCGTGCGCCTGCACGCTGCGCCCGTAATTTTCAAATGTGAGCAGGTGGGCCAGCTCGTGCAGCAATGTAATTAAAAAAGCATACCTGTTCAGGTCTCCGTTCACACTAATCCTGTGGGTAACCGTGTTCATCTTATGGCGGTAATCTCCTAAAACGGATTCACGGCTTCTGGCAATGGTAAGGTGTACTTTGTAACGGTTCAAATAATCTGCTACCACCTCAAAAGTACCATCAGGCAGGTAATGCGCTAGTTGCAACAGGGGCACTTCTTTCTTAGCCATTCTTTTTCTCCTTCAGCATCTTTCGCAGGGTAGATACTTCAATCATAGAATAAATAGCATACAAACCCATGAATACAAATACAGATTCTTTAGTTACGTTTCCCTGCATGGAATAAATATAGAAAAAAGCGGCTGCCGCCACACCGGCTAATCTTATTAAAAAGCCGGCATAATAACTTGTTACAAAAGCATGGGGATTGGGATCATTAATAGCTGCTGCTGAGCGCCGCAAAGTAAACAGGCTTAATAAAAAAAGTATCAGGTTGCCGCCCAGCACCACATCTGTATCTACTTTTTTGCCTTCAAGTTGGTTTTGCAGCAAAAAGCCAATCGCTGTTATCACTACAAATACTAATATCATTACAGCAAAGGGCTTTTGCAGGGCGTTATTTTTTGCCATCGTGCTTCTTTTTGGTGGTATCTTTTATCAGTTTATAAAATGTGGCGCTTAAAACCAGCAAAGGTAATGCTATGGTAAATAAAGGCGATACTTTTAGCTTTTCATCCAGCTTAATGCCTCCAAAAACTGCCGCGCCAGTCATAACCATAAGCTGAAACGCATAGGCGCTGTATTTCAGCCATGAGTTGAATTGATTCTGTCCTTTCATCGTTAAAAAAATGCGATTGTGCCTAAAGCTAATCAATTGTCCCTTTACCAAAAGTATTTACACGCCAGCACACCGGGCAGTTTTTAAATTTAACAGGAAAGACCTATTTTTATTTGTGGAATTTTGTTTATTCGCACTCAGCAAAATGAAATCTAAAATATAATAATGAGACGATCAGTACGAATCTTTTGGCGAATATTTTTTATTGGATTTGCATCTTTTATACTTATTCTTTTGATGGCCAATTTTGGGGTTTTTGGCAAAATGCCTTCTATTGAAGAGCTTGCAAATCCCACGATTATGCAATCTTCAGAAGTGTATGCTTCTGACGGTACGCTGATGGGGAAATACTTTTTGCCTACGGGAAACAGAACGGTGGTGAAATATAAAGACATTTCGCCCAATGTGGTGGACGCGTTGATAGCCACAGAGGATAAACGTTTTTATGATCACTCTGGTATTGACATCAAAGGAACCATGAGGGCGGTGTCTTCGCTGGGTAAGGCTGGTGGCGGAAGTACGATAACACAGCAATTAGCACTGGCTTTGTTTAACAAACGCGCTACCGACCCTTTGCAACGCATCATGCAAAAAATAAAAGAGTGGATTATTGCCGTAAAGCTGGAGAGAAACTTTACGAAAGAAGAGATCGTAGCGCTTTACCTGAACGCTGTTTCCTATCCTGACAATCTATATGGTATTCGCAATGCCTCTAAAACTTTCTTTCAAAAAGAGCCCGATAGGCTGACAGTGAGCGAGGCCGCCGTACTGGTTGGTTCTATCAATGGTCCGGGTATTTATAATCCGCGCCGCAACCCTAAAGCCTCTATGGACAGGCGCAACCTTGTGCTGGACCGTATGGCTGATGACGGAAGGATTTCTTCTTCAGAAGCTGAAGATCTGAAAAGGCAACCCATTAAACTCAATTATAAAAAAATGGATGAGAATACGGGTTATGCACCATACTTCAGAGAGGTGCTGCGCGATGAGGTGAAAGAGGCTTTGAAGCAAATCAGCAAACCCGACGGCTCATCGTATGATATTTATAAAGACGGGCTGAAGATCTATACCACCATCAACCCCGTAATGCAAATTTATGCTGAAGAAGCAGTAAGTGCGCAGGTGCCCAGCCTGCAAAGAGCGCTGGTAAGGCAAAATTTTATACGAAACGGTTCAGTATGGAAAGGCCGGGAAAATGTGTTGGAAAGAGCTATGAAAGAGAGTGACCGATGGAAAACACTGGCAGAAGACGGCCTCAGCGATAAAGAAATTCGGGCTAATTTTTTCGAGAAAACTCCAATGAAAGTCTATGTATGGGATCAGGATCGAGAGAAAGACACCATAATGACTCCTTATGATTCTATTAAATACCACAGAACCATGGTGCAATCGGGTTTTATGGTAATGGATCCTGTAACAGGAGAAGTGAAAGCCTGGGTGGGCGGCATCTGGTTCAAAACCTTTAAATATGACCACGTAAACCTGCGAACCAAAAGGCAGGTGGGCTCTGTTATCAAGCCATTATTATACGCTCAGGCTGTGGAAGAAAGAGGCTTTTCTCCTGAAACCGGCGTGGTAGATGCCCAGCAAAGTTTTGGCAGCGGCCAGTTGGTGCCTGCCACCAGCAAAACCTGTACTGGCAGAACCATGACGATGGCTTCAGCACTGGCCTGGTCAAGAAACTGTGCCACAGCTTATATAATGAAACAGGTGGGCCCTGCGCAGTTTTCAGAGTTTTTAAGCCGCATTAATATTCCCACTAAAGTTCCTGCTTATCCATCCATTGCACTGGGCGCCTGTGAGCTATCATTGTTTGAAATGATGTGGGGCTATTCTATTTTTGGTGGCAGGGGTTTTTCTACACGGCCTTATTTTATCAGCCGCATAGAAGACCGGAACGGCAATGTGATCAAGCGTTTTGATTTTAGTGTGAACCGTAAAGAAGCCATCAGCGAAGCTACAGCATATACCATGTCCCGCATGATGCAGGGTGTGGTTGATAAAGGTACCGCAGGCGGGTTAAGAGCCAGGCTGGGCGCAGAAGAAATGGCTGGCAAAACCGGAACCACCAACGATAACTCCGATGCATGGTATATTGGTTTTACACCACAACTCTTAGGCGGTGTTTGGGTAGGCTGCGATGACAGGTTTATCAGGAACGAAGGTTCGGGAGGTTTTGGTGGTATGGCAGCAAGGCCTATATGGGAATATTTTTTTAAAAAAGTATATGCCGATGAATCGCTGGGAATCAGAAAGGACGAAAAATTTATTGAGCCACCTACCATGGCTAATGAAATTCTGAGTGCTGACCCATCGCTATACGTTACTGAAAGTGATCCGGAACCCACAGCCGAAGGCGAAGATGTAGGCGTGGGTAGCGAAGAAGAGTATATGCTCAATCAGGATCAGTTCATTGGCTCGGAATCGAAACCACTGCCCAAAGAAGACAAGCCGGCACCGGCAAAAGATACGGTTAAAAAAGAACCGATAAAAGAAACCAAACCGGTAAATACAGATAATGAGCCCAAAGAAAGGAAAGGACTTTTAAATAAAATATTTAAACGTAAAGACAGAAATGCAGGATCCGGTTCAGGGGATAGCAAACAGCAGCAATAGCATTGATTTTATAAGCAAAGGCGGACAAAAAATCCGCCTTTTGTATGGGCGCAATATTCCTTTCCCAGATATATTTTTCCCTAACTTTGCCGACAAATTTTTTACCAGATGAGCAATAAAATAACTGCCGCTATCACCGCCGTAGGCGGATACGTTCCTGAACACAAACTCACAAATTTTGACCTTGAGAAGATGGTAGATACTACAGATGAGTGGATTCGTACGCGCAGTGGTATAGAAGAAAGAAGGATTTTGAAAGGAGAAGGTAAAGGGGTTTCGGAAATGGCGGCTCCAGCGGTTTTAGATCTGTGTAAAAAAAGAGGAATTGACCCTGCTGAAATTGACTGCATAATTGTAGCAACGGTAACTGCCGACATGCTATTTCCTGCTACTGCAAACATTGTAAGTCATAAAATTGGTGCTGTAAATGCTTTTGGATTTGATGTTTCTGCCGCATGCTCAGGCTTTTTATATACATTAACCTTAGGCGCATCTATGATTGAAAGTGGACGATACAAAAAAGTGGTGGTTGTGGGCGCTGATAAAATGAGCGCGATTGTGGATTATACTGATCGTACCACCTGCATACTTTTTGGCGATGGTGCTGGTTGCGTGTTGCTGGAACCCAGCGAAAATGGCTATGGCGTGAAAGATAGCCTGTTAAAAAGCGATGGCGCCGGATGCGAATTCTTAAAAATGAAAGCAGGCGGCTCTGCTTATCCCGCCAGCATTGAAACAGTAACCAACAAAGAACATAACATTTACCAGGAAGGTAAAACTGTATTCAAATTTGCCGTAAAAGGTATGGCCGATGTAAGTGCTGAGTTGCTTGAACGCAACCATCTTACCGGCGATGATATTGCGTGGTTGGTTCCACACCAGGCTAACCTGCGTATTATAGATGCCACAGCCAGGCGTATGGGCCTGCCTGCCGAAAAAGTCATGATTAATATACAGCGCTATGGAAATACTACCAGTGCCACCATTCCGCTATGCCTGTGGGAGTGGGAAAACCAATTGAAAAAAGGCGATAAACTGGTGTTGGCGGCTTTTGGCGGCGGCTTTACCTGGGGCGCTACCCTCATAGAATGGGCTTACGACGCCAAAAGTTAGTACTGCATTATATTTCTGATTTTTAAGATTTAATATCAAAATCTGATGGTAGCCATCCATCCATCACATGGTAGTGCATGGCTATGCAATCATCTGCTAATAATATAAGTAGCATGTACATACACCTACTGCCATCAACTTCGGAAAAAACATCTTACCCTGCCTAAAACCTCTTCAAATCAGTGATTTTTAAGTTGTTGAGAATTTGCTCCATCGAATAATTCACGGAATTCATCGAAGAAAACGCCACATTCATCGAATGGATGCATGTCATTTTTTTCATTGTAAATGATTGGTATTCAATTAAATACGAATTAGTTTTTGTGTTTTGACTGCCAACTCAGCCTGATTGTTTCTGTGTTTTTCTACTATAGTTTTGCTATCAGTTATTTGATAGAAAGTTAATATTTAGACACTGTACTACATGCCCGAGAGATGCTAAATTGCCTGTTACTGCGCATACGAAGAATTTGAAAACACCGAGCAGCACTAACCAGTAACTAACCATTAATTACTTGCCCAACATACCCGGGTTTTTATCAAGCCAAAACGTTTTTTTTAACCGCAAAATAAAAAATCATGAACACAAATTTTCTAAAAGGTAAATTTTCAATTTATCTGTGCTTAGCATTATCTATAATGCTTCCAGCTTTTTTAACAGAACTAAATGCCCAATGTACGACATGTGGCAACTCTTATCTGAATGTATCTGACAATGATGCCATTGATTACGACTACGTGGTAAGTACTTATCACAGTACCCTGGCCAGGCAGGCAGATGGTAGTGTGTGGATTTGGGGTGAACAAACTGCCGCCAACGGATCGGGTAACAATCTTACACCTGCTGATTTGAACAATTACCCCC
>JAFAFV010000182.1 GCA_023423285.1 Bacteroidota bacterium | reverse complement strand
GTTATTCTTTTTTAGTCTGTTCATATTGCTTGCTACAACTTATTTAACATCACCTGCATTAATAAAATTGCTTTTTATACTTAGCCATTTATCTTAGATGGATGTTACTGCGCTTGTATATTTGGTATTGCTATTACAGCTTTATTTAAATTATAATGCCTGCATGGCGACACAAACTTAACATACTTTGCCACAGCTTTTAATTTCAGGAGAAAATATTTTACTTATTTCAAAAGTTAGTATTGTATAACTGGGAGGCTAAGAATTGCCGACAGTTTGAAAGCCCACCATCAGAGGGGCACAGGTTAACAAAAATTAAGATAACTTTGCGGATTGATGAGACAGCAATTTCAAAACGTCAGGAATTTTATTCTTCCCGCAATAGATTTTTTATACCCGCTGTTTAAAAGGCTGATGCCTATCCAAACTTTCAGGTACGCGGTATCTGGCACGGCAAATACTTTTTTGGGGTTGCTGGCTTACTACATTACTTATAAGTACATTCTGCAGGGCCGCGATTTTGATTTTGAATTTTACGCATTTAAATCTCACGTGGCGGCGCTGCTCGTATCGTTTGTGATCACTTTTATTGCAGGCTTTTTCCTTATGAAATATGTTGTGTTCGACGACAGTAAAATGCGTGGCCATGTGCAAATGTTTCGATACCTGATGGTCTGCCTTTTCAACCTGGTACTTAACTACGTGTTGCTAAAGATTGCGGTTGAAATGTGGCATATTTACCCTGTATTTGCACAGGTTGGTACTACAGTCATTGTCATTTTATTCAGCTATCTTGCCCAGCGCCATTTCACGTTTAAAAAAGTCGCTGAGCCGGGTTATCTTGAAAAAACAGACGATTGAGTTGCGAGTATTTTTCACATTAAAAGCCATTTTCCCGGTAAAAAAATAAAAATTGCGGGTGTGGCATTTATTTCCAATATTTGTGTTAATTAATTTTTTTTAACAACCTACCGGCGGGGTAAAAAACAATAAATATACTTTTAGCCGGATAAAAAGTAATAACGAATTATCTATTAGATGGCAGTACCACAAAAACCCGCATTCAACAGGCCTCCCGGCTCTGGCGGATCATTCAGACCAGGTGGCAACAGGCCCAACTTCAGGGGCCGCCTCCCTCAAAAAGAAGCCGAACACCGTATCAACCACCACATCAGGGTTCCACAGGTAAGATTAGTTGGCGACAACGTAGAGCCAGGCGTCTATCCTACCCAGGAAGCAATTAAAATTGCTAAAGCTCAGGAGTTGGATCTTGTAGAAATCTCTCCAACCGCTGATCCCCCTGTTTGCAGGGTGACAGACTATAATAAATTTCTTTACGACAAAAAGAAAAAAGAAAAAGAGATCAAGGCAAAAAGCAAGGCGACCGAAATAAAAGAAATACGCTTTACGCCCAATACCGACGATCATGATTTTGACTTTAAAGCCAAACATGCCGAAGGATTTTTGAAAGATGGCAATAAAGTAAAAGCTTATGTGCAGTTCAAAGGGCGCGCCATACAGTTTCAGGACAGAGGCCAGCTGCTGCTGTTGAAGTTTGCAGAGCGTCTGGCTGAATTTGGAACTTTAGAAAACATGCCCAAGCTTGAGGGCCGCCGCATGCTGGCTATGATCGCTCCCAAAGCCGCCAAGAAAAAATAATTTTTATTAATAAAAGTTTTTCAATCTACCCGTAAGCGCGGGTAGATTTTTTTATATCTTCTTCATGCCAATCAGCTAACGCAGCTTGATTCACGAAAATATTTGCGTAATTTCCAGCCCATTTAAAACAAATGAAATGAACGCGGAAAACTTTTTACAAAGCGCTATTCAACAGTTTAAAGCATATAAGCAACTTGGCGATAAAACTTTTGCGCAGCTGGATGACAAAGATTTTTATTATGCTCCTGATGCTTACAACAACAGCATCGCCGTAAACATTACACACCTGCATGGCAATATGCTTAGCCGCTGGACGAATTTTTTAACCGAAGACGGCGAAAAGGAATGGCGCAGACGCGATGATGAATTTGAACCGCATCCCCTCTTGCGTTCAGAATTGCTGCAGTTGTGGGATGACGGATGGAACGTGTTGTTCAATACACTGCATTCCCTCTCGCCTGTTAACCTTGCTCAAACGGTTTATATACGCACCAAACCAGTAACGGTTATTGAGGCCATTCACAGGCAACTCACGCACTACGCATCGCATGTGGGCCAAATCATTTTTCTAGGAAAGCACATCAAAGGCGCTGCCTGGAAAACGCTATCGATTTCCAAAGGAGGATCAAAACAATTTAATGATAGCATGAACCAAAGGAATGATGCGAAATAAAATATCTGTTTACAACATCGCTACGTGTGTTTCGATTTAAAATTTAATTACTCCATGTCAGAATATCTAAAAATAATTCACGGAAACAAAGTAGAACAGTACGAGGCCCTGCTACCTCAAATCAAAGGCCTGATAGAGGGTGAACCCGATCTCGTGGCCAATCTTGCTAATATTGCCGCTGCGCTTAAGGAGCAATTCAACTGGTGGTGGATTGGTTTTTATCTTGTAAAAAATGATGTACTGGTGCTGGGCCCATTTCAGGGGCCGGTGGCCTGCACACGCATTAAAAAAGGTAGTGGTGTATGTGGCAGCAGTTGGATGCAGGCTCAAACACTGATCGTGCCTGATGTGCAACAGTTTCCCGGGCATATTGCCTGCAGCAGTTTTTCCAAATCGGAGATTGTGGTGCCGGTATTTTCAGGCGGCCATGTGGTGGCTGTGCTGGATGCAGACAGCGAACGTTACGCACACTTTGACGATACCGACCAAAAATACCTGGAAGAAATAGTACGCCTAATCAACTTTACCCATGACAGTGAGTAAACACATCATTGTGCGGGGGCGCGTGCAGGGCGTGGGATACCGGTATGCCACCAGGCACGCGGCAGCAAAAAGAAACATTACAGGTAACGTAAAGAACCTGCCCGATGGCAGCGTTGAAATTTACGCAACAGGTAATGAGCAGGATGTGGCTGATCTGATACAATGGTGCCACAATGGGCCGGTGAGAGCACGCGTTACAAACGTGATGGTAACAGATCTTCCTCTTCAATCATTTCAAAATTTTTCAATATTATAAAAAACGTTTTAATGAAAACAATTACCACATTAACTACTTTCTTATGTTGCCTCAAACTATTTGCTCAGGGCGATCCTAAAATTACCGAGCAATGGCAACCCGAGCCGCGCATTGTAACGCCCGGCAACTCCAATACCGGCGCACCATCTGACGCTATTGTTCTTTTTGACGGACAGAACCTGAATCAGTTTGAAAGCAGCGAGGGCGGCGCAGCAAAATGGAAGATTGAAGACAATGCTGTAACCGTGGTAAGAGGCGCAGGCGCAATCAAAACAAAACAGGTTTTTGGCGATTGCCAGTTACACATTGAATGGCGCACGCCCGCAGTAGTGAAAGGTGAAGGCCAGGGCCGCGGCAACAGTGGTATTTTTTTAATGGGCACCTACGAACTGCAGGTTTTAGACAGCTATAACAACCGCACGTACAGCAATGGACAGGCGGGCAGCATTTACAAACAAATTCCCCCGCTGGTAAACGCAAGCCGCAAGCCCGGTGAATGGCAGACTTATGATATTGTATTTACCGCGCCGCGTTTCAATAAAGACAGTAGTTTAAAAAGCCAGGCAAGAATTACCGTGCTGCACAATGGCGTACTCATCCAAAATGATGCAGCCATTTGGGGCGCTACACAATTTATAGGCATTGCCACCAATCAAAAACATAGAGATAAAGAACCCATCACTTTACAGGACCACGGCGATGCTGTAAGTTTTAGAAATATCTGGATCAGGGAGCTTTAATCACTATCGCGCGGCTGAAGGTTTTTCAGCATATCCATTGTAATTTCTTCAAGTCCAAACTCATGCTTCCAGCCCCAGTCTGCTCGGGCTATGGAGTCGTCAATATTTTTCGGCCAGCTATCGGCAATAGCTTGCCGGTAATCGGGCTTGTATGCAATTTCGAAATCAGGAATATGTTTTTTGATTTCGGCAGCAATATCTTTTGGCGAAAAGCTGATGCCAGCCACGTTATAGGAAGTTCTAATGGATATCTGATCTTCCGGCGCTTCCATCAGTTCCAGCGTAGCCCTGATGGCGTCGGGCATGTACATCATGGGCAGGTAGGTGTTCTGATTTAAAAAGCTGGTGTATTTTTTATGTTCCAGCGCTTCATAAAATATTTCTACGGCATAATCGGTTGTACCGCCGCCGGGCCCTGATTTGTAAGAGATCAGTCCCGGGTAGCGAATGCTTCTTACATCCACACCATATTTCATGTGGTAATAATGGCACCAAAATTCCCCGGCAAATTTGCTGATGCCATATACAGTGGTTGGCTCAATGATGGTTTTTTGCGGGCAACTTTCTTTGGGAGATGTAGGCCCGAACACAGCAATAGATGATGGCCAGTACACTTTTTTCAATCCTTCTTCCCGCGCTATATCCAACACATTCAGCAGGCTTTGCATGTTCAGGTGCCAGGCCAGGTTGGGATTTTTTTCGCCGGTGGCGGAAAGAATGGCAGCCAGTAAATAAATCTGTGTAATATTCTGCCGGATCACCTGCACGTGCAGCATTTCCTTATTCATCACATCAAGGCTCACGTATGGCCCTGTGCCTTTCAGCAGTTCATTTTCTTCGCGCAGGTCAGAAGCAATGACGTTATTGTTTCCATACAGCTTTCGCAATGCAAGCGTTAGTTCCACTCCGATCTGGCCAGAGGCCCCGATCACTAAAATTTTATCTTTAACCATAGCAGCGATTCATTTCTTCAAATCTAATTTTAAAAACATAGTTTTTTATACGCAAACGTTTGCCCAGATGACATTTGGCGTAGTAAAGATGCAAAAAATGATTTTAAACATATATAATTCAACTGAAACAAGCAGCCGATTGAGTAATTTTGCACAGCATTCATCCAACAGCTATTTTGGGTTAGAGGCAATTTTCAAAAACGTATAAGTATAAACATTTTTTAGGTTCAGAATGTCTCAACAGGTAAGAGCATGACCGGCCGTTTGTTGCAGGCTCATTCGTTTTGAATATATTCGCCAACAACTCCATACAGCGGATTTTAAATTCAATTATATGAACAGATCAGTTTATGTTATTACGCCATCAGCCCAAAGCGGAAAATCAATTGTTTCGCTGGGACTGATGCAGATGCTGCAGCGTACCACGCCCAACGTGGCCTATTTTAAACCCCTGATTGAAGAAAAAGAACAAAAAGACAATCATATTGACACCATTCTTTCTCATTTTAAAATCAATATGAAGTATGATGACGCTTATGCTTTTTCCCGCAACGATCTGACAGACCTGCAAAACCAGGGCAAGATCAATGAAGTGTACGATGCCATCATAAAAAAATACAAAAGCCTTGAAGAGAAGTTTGATTTTGTGCTGGTAGAAGGCAGCGACTTTAACGAAGAGGGTTCTATTTTTGAAGTAGATTTTAACGGCTCCATTGCCCGCAGCCTCAACATTCCCGTGATACTTGTGGTGAAAGATACTTTTGATACGGTGGGTGAACTGGTGAATCACGCTGTAGTGGAAGTGATCTCTTTTATGAAAAAAGATGTGAACGTAATTGGCGTGATAATCACAAGGTGTACAAAAAATGTAGATGATGTAAGGGTAAGGGTTTCCAAAAGATTACGCGATAATGTATTTGTTTCCGTTATACCCAACAACCAGGAACTGGGCAAGCCGATGGTGAAGGAAATTGCTGAAGAGCTGGGTGCACACATACTTTTTGGTGGCGATAAATTAGATACAATTGCGAGGCACTCCATCATTGGCGGTATGCAGCTTGGCCATTACCTGCAAAGAATACTTGACGATTGTGTTTGCGTGATACCCGGGGACCGGTCTGACCTGATTGTGGGAACGATGCTGGCAAACATGAGCCAGAATTACCCAAACGTTGCCGGTATTGTTTTAACGGGGGGATTTTTACCCGAACGTTCGGTGATCAAGCTTATTGACGGCCCGCAGAAGTCAATACCCATAATGGCCGTGAATACCGGCACTTTTGAAACCGCCATGAAAATTGCCAACATGAAACCAAAGATCTACGCTGGCAATAATTATAAGATCAAACTCAGTATTGATCTGTTTGAATCTTCTGTTGACACCGAAGAGCTTTCTAAAGTGATCAACTCGGTTAAGAACGAGAACATCACACCGCGCATGTTTCAGTACAACATGCTGGTAAATGCACGCAAAGCGCAAAAACATATCGTGTTGCCCGAAGGCGATGACAACCGTATTTTAACTGCCGCCTCCAGAATTGCTAAGGACAAAATTGGACAGATAACTGTATTAGGCGCCCCAGAAGATGTGAAAGCACAGGTGGCAAAATTAGGCTTGTACTGGGATGACGATAGAATCAGGATCATCAACCCATTTGAAAGCGAGTACTACGACGATTTCTCCAATACACTCTACGAGCTGAGGAAGGCTAAAGGACTGGAACTGGCCACTGCCAGAGACCTGATGCTGGATGTATCGTACTTTGGTACCATGATGGTGTATAAGGGTCTGGCAGACGGTATGGTATCCGGTGCCAAACACACCACCGCTCATACTATTAAACCCGCCCTTCAATTTGTAAAAACAAGGCCGGGTTTTAAAACCGTTTCCTCAGTATTTTTTATGTTGCTTGATGACCGCGTGCTGGTGTATGGCGACTGTGCTATTGTACCCAATCCCACATCTGAACAATTGGCCGAGATAGCTATTTCCTCTGCTGATTCAGCCAAAGCTTTTGGTATTACCATTCCCAAAGTGGCTATGCTCTCCTACTCTTCCGGCGCATCCGGCACGGGTGAAGATGTGGAGAAAGTGCGGGCCGCCACTGCTATGGTAAAAGCCTTAAGGCCAGATATATTAGTGGAAGGCCCCATACAATACGATGCGGCGGTAGACCCCGCGGTAGGAAAACAAAAGTTGCCCGACTCGCCTGTGGCAGGCCAGGCCAATGTATTGATCTTTCCCGACCTGAACACAGGCAACAACACTTACAAGGCCGTGCAGCGGGAAACCGGCGCCCTTGCCGTTGGCCCCGTGCTGCAGGGACTGAACAAACCCATCAATGATTTGAGCCGTGGCGCCACCATAGATGATATTTATAACACGATCGTGATTACGGCCATACAGGCAGCAAACGGATAAAATTGAGAAAAAAATTATTTCACGTTCACATATTTGAATTGTTTATAGATCATAGATCATTGTTCAAAGTAAAAATGGATACCATTTATGAATTATTAATATAAAATTTTTAAACCAGCAACCGGCAAGCAATATTCAAATTGCCGAATTTTTCACCTTTACCCATTTCCACATTATATTTATGTACATACTCGTTATCAACGCCGGAAGTTCTTCGTTAAAATACCAGCTCTTTAATATTGAAACCAAAGCCGTGCTGGCCAAAGGCCTTGCCGAAAGGATCGGCATCAGCGGCGGTAGGATTAAGCACCAGTTTACCAAAAACGGCAACAGCGGCGAGCGGCTGATAGAGCAGGCTCTGCCCGGCCACTCCGAAGCGTTTGAAATTGTATCGGCCTTACTAACCGATAAGGAAATTGGCGTGATTGAAAAGCCTGAAGACATAACAGCCGTGGGCCACCGCGTGGTGCATGGGGGCGAAAAATTTGTGCAAACACAGGTGATTACACAGGCTGTAAAAGATGCCATTCAATCGCTGATACCATTGGCGCCCTTGCACAACCCGCCAAACCTGGTGGGCATTGAGGCGGCAGAAAAAAGTTTTCCCGCAGCCACTCAAGTGGCAGTGTTTGATACCTCTTTTCACCACACCATTCCCGAAAGGGCTTTCCGCTATGCCATACCTGAAAAATTTTATACCGAAGACGGCATCAGGGTGTACGGCTTTCATGGCACCAGCCATAAATACGTGTACGATGAAGCTAAAAAATATCTAAACAACCCGCAGCTAAAAGCCATTACCATACACCTGGGCAATGGCAGCAGCATGACGGCAATTGACCAAAACGGACACAGCATTGATACCAGCCTGGGCTTTGGCCCGCTTTGCGGTTTGATTATGGGCACACGCAGCGGCGATGTGGACCCTTCCATCATTTTTCACATGGCGGAAGAAATGGAAATGACACTAACGCAGATTAAAAACATGCTGTACAAAGAAAGCGGTATGCTGGGCCTTGCGGGCAGCAGCGATGCCCGCGATGTGAGCGCTAAATACAGGCAGGGAGATAAAAACGCCATTTTATGCTACGAGATGTATGGCTACCGCATTCGCAAATACATTGGCGCTTATATGGCCGCGCTAAACGGGGTTGACGCATTGATCTTTACTGCCGGCCTGGGCGAAAATGATACACTAACCCGTACTTACGCGTGTAAAAACCTGCAGGCCTTAGGCATTGAACTGGATGAGGCAGCCAACGAAGCCAAAAACCATCCCAAAGAACCGGTGGAAATACAAACTGCCGACAGTAAAGTAAAGATATTAGTAATACCTACCGACGAGGAGCTTGAGATAGCCAGGGAAACGTATGAGCTGGTGAAAGGGATTTAGCGTTATCACATATCCAGCGGGCTTTTTACCTGCTTTAGCTGCCTGTCCGTAATTTTCAAGTAGGTCATGGTTGTTTTAATATCCTTGTGCCCCATAAGTTTTTGAATAAACGTAACATCTACGCCAAACTCCAGCAAATGCGTGGCATAACTGTGCCGCAGGCTATGAATACCTACGCTTTTAATGATACCTGCCTTGTTCATAGCGGTTTTAAAAACTGCCTGCGCGCTGCGTATATTATACTGCCTACCAAACTGGCCCTCAAAAAGAAAGTGCTGTGGTTTGTGCAGGCGATAATATTCCCTTAGTTCAGGGAGAATAGATGCAGGAAGATTGACATACCTGTCTTTTTTACCTTTTGCATTTTCTATGCGCACCTGCATTTGTGTGGAATCAATATCTTCAATCTTCAGCCTTACCACTTCGCTAACCCTTAGCCCCATGCCATAACAGAGTTTTACAATTAGCCGGTGTTTGATATTATCAATACTGCCTATGATCCTTTCTACTTCTTTTTTTGACAGCGCTTTTGGAAGCTGGGAAGGCTTTTTGGGTCTGGGTATATCGTAAAACACTTTTTTACGATGCAATACCTGTTCAAAATAAAACTTCACCGAATTCATCCGGCTGTGAATTTGGTTTTCTGATAGTTTCAGTTTTTTGTGGCAGTAAAGGAAATAGCTGCGCAATTGTTCATCAGAGATACTCTCTACCGGATGCGCTTTTAAAATATACAATAGCTGCGCAAACTCCACGGTGTATGTTTTGATGGTACTTTCACTAAAACCTTTTAGTATAAGTGTATCCATGAAATGCTGGTACGCGGGTTGATTGACCGGGTGAATTTTGGTAAAAGCATTTTGCCCGATACTTTTGGGCGTGATACCGAAGAGTTGGCGGTAATACACAGTATCAGTGCAGTACCAGCACTTATGTGTTGCACTCCAACCTGCCTTAACAGACTCTTTTAGTTGCTTCTGCAGATCCTGATTATAAGGGAAATGGATCCAGATGACTTCTTTTGAATCGTGAATACCCA
>JAFAFV010000089.1 GCA_023423285.1 Bacteroidota bacterium | reverse complement strand
CTTCGCAGGTACGCAGTTGCTTGGCCAGCAGTTTGGGTTCTATTACAGATGTCCACAACCTTTGGCCAATGGTATTTTGCAGCCGCATGAGGCGGCTTACATTATTGTCAAAAACTTTTACCGAAGCGCCAAGGGCAAGCGCGGCCCTGGCCGTGTATTCCCCCACAATGCCCGCTCCAAGTATTAACACTTTAGCCGGGGCAATGCCCGTAATGCCCCCTAACAGTACGCCTTTGCCATGATTGGCTGAGCCCAGGTATTGGGCGGCAATAAGCATGATGGCGCTGCCGGCAATTTCACTCATGCTGCGTACAATTGGGTACGCACCGGTATCGTCCTGCAGGTTTTCAAAAGACAGCGCGGTAATTCTTTTCTTCATCATGGCGCACAGCACATGGTGCTCCAATATAGAAAGGTGCAGCGGCGAAATGATCACCTGGTTCATTTGCAACAGGGGCAGATCTTCTTCAATAACCGGGGCGCTTTTTACCATAATGGGCGCTTTAAACACTTCCTCACGGCTGTTAACGATCTTTGCGCCCACATCGCTGTATTCTTTATCGCGGTAATGTGCCGCGTCGCCGGCGTTGTGTTCCACCATCACGCTGTGCCCGTTATTGATCAGCACGGCTACAGCATCCGGCGTGAGTGCTACACGGTTTTCCTGAAAGGCAATTTCTTTAGGAATGCCAATCATCATTCCATCCCGCTTTACTTTTACATCAAGCGTTTCTTCCAGCGTTTCATAACTAATGGAAGCGCTTACTACAGGTTTGTTCTTACTCATAGCCACATTGTTACCAAAATTAACTATTTCCGGTCTATTTTAATGTGGCGTTTTCCACCCTCTGTAAGTGTAATAAAAACATGGAGGGTTTCTTCGGGAAAAATTTCCGGGGCAATTTCAGGCCATTCCACAAAACAATAAGCGCCGCTATACAGTGTGTCTTCCACACCCGTACGCACCGCTTCTTCTTCATCTTTTAACCGGTAAAGGTCAATGTGGTAAATGGTTTCCTGTTTTCCTTCTGTTTCAAAAGCATATTCATTAATGATGGAAAACGTGGGGCTGCCCACGGCGTCCTGCACATTCAGATGATCGCAAAGCGCATGTACGAGTGTGGTTTTGCCGGTGCCCATTTGCCCGTGCAGCGCCACCACTTTATAAGGCGGCATCTTATGCCACAGCCAGGCAGCTACCTCTTTTATTTCATCTTCAGAGTAAATTTTTTGCATGTGGCAAAGATAAGCGCCTCATTAAGTAACGGTAGCTATCGGGATGGCAACTTTTTCAACAATTGCTTTGCATTTTTATAATACCGGTTGCTTGGAGGAACCGCAGAGGCAAAGTTGGCAGCCACATCTTTTTGATTGTTTTTATAAGCACTCAGTGCGGCAAAAAAATAGCTGTCTTCTTTGTAAGCGGAGTTGCCCTGAGTGAGCTTTTCAAAAATGGGCAATGCCTGTGTATGGTTTCCTGTTTTTATTAGCGCTACTGCATAATAAAAATTACCGGTAGCATCATCAGGGCGCGCGGTTACCTGTTGCTGCAAATAAGGCAGCGCTTCGGCGTATTGGCCGTCATTAAACAATCGGGCGCCGGTTTTGGCAGGGTCTTCTGTTCCCCGTACCACTGCCCCCGGCATAGGCGTTACTTCATAATTTTCAAAATTGTTGCCCGCGGGTATTAAAAAGAAGAGCAACAGCGCGGCGGCAACAGCCATAGCTGCATACAAATATTTTTTTATAGGGATAACATTCCCTTTATTTTTTTGCTGGCTGGTGAAATATTCTTTGGTCAGTGGTGTGAGGGTATTGTGCAGCTCATGCACGCCAGCGCGTGCTTTTTCGTGCCGGGAAATAATGGCCCCGGTTTCCACCCACAGGTCATACTCTTTTTTTAGTGCGGCGTTTTTGGTCAGCAACGTTTCAAATGCCGCTTTTTCAGCGGCGTTCATGGCACCGGATAAATAGGATTCTATTTGTTCAAAATTGTTCATGATGGTTTGTGCTTTTTAACCAGTTCTATCAATTCCGCCATACAAACCGATTTTTTCTTACGCAGGTAGGCGTAGCTCACCCCAAGCTGGTCGGCCAGTTGCTCCTGCGATTGATGCGTGTACGATGCCAGTATGATCTCGCGGCACCGTTCGCTGATCTGATTCAACAGGGCCATTACCAGGGATTCCTTTTCAAGCTGGTCGGCATGTGCGGCTGCATGCCTGTAAGCTTCATCGGCTATATGGGTATATCCATCGTCAATGCTTTTTGTTACCCCACGCGTTTGATTTTTTTTAATGGTATTCAGCCATTTTCTTTTACACACAAGCAATAAGAATGCTTCAAAAGGGCAGGTAAGTACAAAGTTTTCATCAAACGCGAGTTTATAAATATCAATCAGCGCTTCCTGAAAAATATCGCCGGCTTCTTCATCATCTGCGCCTCTCGAGTTAAGATAAACTTTTATCCCCGGCGCGTAGAGCCTGTATATTTCGCTTATCTGGCGTGTGTCATTGGTTCTCAACGCTTCAATATAACGGTGGTCGTTGTGCAATGTGATGGTTTGTTGTATTCTCAAAATTACGGATGATAATTAATAATGAATAATTAATAGTGAATAATGAAGTAACAAATAGTAAATTGTAAATCGTAAAATTGTAAACAGAAGGATGAATATTTTATCTTTATAAGGGGTAACAAAATAGCCCTGCTGCTTATATGTTTAAAACATCTCTTGTGAAATCAACATTGCCATTTACTATAATGCTATGTTTATACAGCTCGTTATCAGCCACAGCGCAGGATACAACGATGATGACAGATACTGCAATTGTTATAAAACAGGAGGCCAACAGGGTGGCTTTTTCTGCACCCTTGCCGCCGCTTAAACAAATTCCGGGCGCTCCCGAACCTTTTTACACATACCTCTGGGATTTTGGCGATGGCCATTTCAGCACTCAGGAGAAACCGGTGCACGATTACAGCAAGTTATCAGCATTTGACGTGCACTTATACGCCGTAAACAATTATGATGATGGCAAAAAGCCACAAAAAAGAAAGATAAAAGTAAAGGTGGAAACACCGCCTTCAAATATCGCATCTGAATCGCCAGCCGAACGTGATTTTTTTAAGGCCAACGGCATTTTTGAACTGAAGTACAATTGCATGGCGAAACCCAACGATACCATGGTGCTGATTGCCGGCTGGAAGAATACTGATGCGCTGGCCAATGGCGGTAAACTATACTTATTATTAAATGAAAAATTGTATGATCAAACCTGCTTTGACACGGCAGCCTTCAGGTTTTATAACAACGATTCGCTGGTAAGCAATCGTATGATGGCAAGGATTGGACCACAAACCATGCTTACGGTTACTGAAAGTGGCAGCCCTGCATCCCATGCTAAACAACTGGTGGGCAATTACAATGCAGAAGCACAGTCGCTGCTGGCCAAAACGTTTTCAGTATATAAAAATATGTTTGAAATAGACCTGGGCGAGACGCAGCCCAACAGTACCCAGTTTTCTTTTACCGAACTGTTTGTAACGCCTGAAATGATTAAAGACACCAATGCCACGCTGACGGTTACGGGGGTGTATGTTCCTAAGAAAGGTAATCCTGTAATGCACCGCCTTAACATACCGGTGGTCAATTCTCACGATCCCAATAAAATGAACCTCAAAGGCGGACCACTGTTCTATCGCTTCATTAAAAAACATCAGCCGCTTACTTACAAGGTACGCTTTCAAAACACGGGCAAAGGCCCTGCAAGGCGCGTGGCTTTAGATATAAGTTTGCCGCCCGAGCTCGATCCGCAAAGCATCGCTGTAAAGGATATGTACCCTTACTGCCCGCCATGCGACAGTGTAAGTGATAAACGCGGCTGCTGGGAAATTGAGAAAAATGAAAAGGGAGCAGTGTTTACGTTCAACGGTATTTACCTGCCTGGCACGCAGCCGCGCGGCGTTGAAGACAAAGACACCACTACGGGCTTTATGGAATTTGGGATTGTTACAAAAAAGCGACTGGAGAACAAACCCTTTAAGGCCCGTACTGCTATTTATTTTGACAAGAATGAACCCATTATTACCAATTATGCCACCGGGCGTTTTCATAAAGGGCTTTCGCCGGTGGTAATGGCCGGATATGAAAAAGCTTTCGGAAGCGGAAGGGTTAGCGATGGCATAGTTGCCGGTGTGGGGATAGCCCCAATTGCACCGCACCTGCCCTACCTCCAGTTTGAGTTGTATTATAAGCAGGGATTGGCAACTACAACGGCTCAGGTTAACAATATAGAAAGGCCGGGAGTAGTTTTTATAGATTCACTGAAACGGGAGTTTCAGTATAAAAGTTTTGACTCAACCGCAACCAACAGCATTAGTCAGGTACGACTAATTCCCGCGCAATTGCGGTACAACATCAACAAATATGTTTCGGTTGGTGCAGGCGCGATTGTTTCGGCAGATATTGGCGGTTATTATGAAACGCAAAAAACCTACAGCTTGCCGGCCGCTACGGGTGTTTTATTTGCTTATGATGAAGTGGACAGACAAACCATAAAATCTTTTTCAAACATCAGGGCACGCCCATTCCTCGACTTGCAGTTGGGCCTTGTAAAATGGGGGCCACACCTTGGCATAAGATATTATTATAACGGCAGGCAAAACAGCTATGGTTACCTGTATGCCGGCGTGAGATTTTAAAAATACATGGTTAAAAAACACAGTCATTGCCAGCAAGGAAGATGTTCATTTCATCGGCTAAACGGTAAGGCTGTTATGAAAAAATGCATTCCGCGGGTAATTCTTTTTTTATTTATGTTGATCCCAGTGTTGCTGGCTAATACACCTGTACAGGAAACTAAAACCAAACATCATCAGGACACCCTTGTTGCTTATATAGATCACTTGTTTGATTATGTGGATGCGCATCCAGATGTGATTATTAACGGCGATGATTCATTAATCAATACCATAGGCCATACACCCAAAACCGCTGATGAAAAATTAAGTTATTACAACCTGCTTGTTAACATCGCGTATCATTTTTTGCAAAAACGTCAAATTCCATCCTCCATAAAATGGTATGAAAAAGCTTACCTGTTTTATGAAGCCAATCAGTACGACAGTTTATTAGCTTCTGAAATGCTTTTTGAAGAATATGTCGCAAAGCCGCTGGGAAATAACTATACGAGAATGGGCGATTTTTCTAAAGCCTTGTTCATACAACAGCAGGCTATACAATCTGCCGGCAAAAAGCATCTCCATGATCTACTTCCCGGGCTTTACGGCAACCTGGCCACCACTTATTTTCACGCGCAGTTATTCGATTCTGTTCAACATTATATTGATATGGGTTTACACCATACGTCTGCTTCGCACCCGCAGATACTAAACCTTTTTAATCTTAAAGCCGAAGCGTTTTTAGAAACAGCACAATTAGATCATGCCATTGTATGGAACAACAAAGCCATTCAGGCAGCACAAAGTTTTTTTGATGCCAACATAGATGCCATTGTCATTACTTATCTTGATAAGGCCAGAATTTTAAACCACCTGAAAGCACATCAGCAGGCGCTGAAGTATTTAGCTGAGGCCTGGCAGATGGCGCCGCAGCAAAAGATTGCTGAGAAAGTAGAAATAGCAATTGAAACCGGCAATGCCTACCTGATGGCAGGCAACACCGAAAACAGTAAGCGCTGGCATCAAACGGCTTTGGAATTTTTTAATCTTAACGAGCGGGGGCTTTACCCCGACTTTAAAGTAACCACCGCTCTTTTTGGCATCGCCACAGCGTTTATCAACAGCAATCCTGATTCTGCTGCTTTGTGGTATGAAAAAGCCGTACTCAACGATTATTACACCCAGCAATATCTGCCATCTTCTTTAAACAGCCGTACTGCAGCTTACACCAATAAAAAATATTCAGAAGTGGCTATTGCACTGCATCACCAGTTGTTTGAACAGAAGCAGGACAACCACAATTTATTAAAAGCTATGTGGCTTGCAGAACTTTCTAAAGCAAGGCAATTGCTGGGTGAACAGGAACGGTCGAGAGGGTGGGTTACAGATTCTACTTTGATAAAAACTAAGGCGCTTACTGATGAATTGAAAAGCCTTTACCTCAATCTTGCTGAAACAAATGAGGAGCAGACAAGATACAGGCTAAAAGAAAAAATTGCCGCGCTGGAGTTTGACCTGAATCTGCAGGAGAACGCTTATGCAAAAATATTGAACGTACCTGACTATAGCCATTTTGAAAATTGGGTAAAAGAACAAGGCAAACGATCAGCATTGCTCAGCTATTACTGGGGCGAAACCTATGTGTATGGCGTAGGAATCACCGGCAATCAATACCATCAATTTTTAGACACAGCGGTAGCAGAAAGCGAAAAACAACTGACATCTTTTGTGAACCGGTATTTTCACCAGGGGCCGGAAGCTTTTAATAATGATCCGGGGCAATTTCATCAACAGTCTAATACACTGTTGCATAAATGGGTTCCCTGGTATAAAGCCGGCATTTATGATTTGTATGTTTCGGCTGATGGCCCATTACATGCTTTGCCTTTTGAGGCCCTAAGCATTTCAAACAGTGCGCCACAATACCTGGGAGAAAAAAGCGCGGTTACTTACAGTTTTTCATTTTTGCAGCAAATTCATCATTCTGAATCAGATCACAAGAAACTTGCCATCAGCATTTATACATTACCACAGTCGCATTTAGGTTTCAGCCCTTTACCGGAATCTGAAAATGAGCAACAATTTTTAAGCAGTAAATTCAAAACAAAAGTATTCAACGCGGCTGCTGCAACCACCGAAACTTTTATCCGCTCGCTGCAATCCGGCCATATCATTCACTTTGCATCGCACGCTGTGGCCGGCGATACTTTGCGTAATAATTTTTTACTGCTGAAAGAAAAATTATATCTGGGACAGTTGCAATACACTACGGTCAATTGCCCGCTGGTAGTGCTTGCCGCCTGCGAAACAGGCAGCGGCCAACTGCAGCAGGGCGAAGGAATGGAAAGCCTGGGACGCGCATTCATCAGCAAAGGGGTTGATGGCGTGATTGCCACACGCTGGCCGGTAGATGATAAAGCCGCTTCAGAGATCATCAGGCTGTTTTACAAACATCTTAAGATTATAAAACAACCTGCCAAAGCTTTGCAGCAAGCCCGGCAGGAGTATATTGCCACAAACCCATCTGTTGCATCTAAAAACCCCTGGCTGTGGGCAGCCTTTACTTTTCAGGGGATAGATAAAAGCATTGAACCTGCATCTGAAAACCACTGGTGGATTTTGGTTGTTGCACTTCTGCTTATTCTTGTGGCCTGTCTTTTTCAAAAGTGGCTCAGGCAACGGTAAACCTCTTTTACATTATTTATTAAATCCGGTTGTGAGTTTTTACTGACCGTGTAACTGTGTGTCCCGCTTCTACCATAAAAAATTTTTCAAAAAAATCTGAAACGGGGGTAACAATTATTTCCAGCCATTGATATACCTGCAAACACAATTATTTAAATCCATAAAAATTACTACAATGAAAAAGTTTAATCTGATCGCAGTTATAGCAATGGCAATTTTAACCATTGTTTCCTGTAAAAAAAGTGACGTAAATGTTCCTGACAACAACAATGCTGACCTGAGAAAGATTCAGGAGTTTTTTGACAAGAACAAACCTAAGTACGAATCCTTCACCGTAGATGCTTCTGCAGGCGGTTCCATTACACTAACAAGCGGCACCAAAATTACTTTTCCTGCTAATGCTTTTAAAAGAGGCAACACCATAGTTACAGGCAATGTACAGGTTTCAGCGCTGGATATTTTAAAGCCAAGCAACATGATATTGGGCGACCGCCCAACCATTACCAGCGACGGGCAAATGCTTGAATCTTTTGGTGAAATAGTGGTTCGCGCCAATCAAAATGGTAATGAACTACAGCTGAACAACGAAGCAGCGGGTAAAGCCGTAAACGTAGCACTGGCAGTAGGTCTGGCGCCCGGCGCACAAAGGCGCGAAGCTCCGATCTGGGACGGCGACTCAGCCATAAGCCAAACAAGTAGCGGGCATAATCATGAAAACCAAATGGTGAGCATTACCACAACCGTACGAGTGCCTAAAGGTATTGATTGGTCGCTGTTGTCGGGTCAATTTGGTAGTGTAACGCCAACAACAAGTTATTTCGATCTTGATTCATTAGGCCAGTGGCGCAACGTGGACGCTTTATACAATGACCCGCGTCCGAAAACAACAGTACTTGGTTATTTTGGAAATCTGTTCAATACCACAAATTCCAATTATATGGGCCAAGAACCCAGCATGCTCTTCTTCAAAACAAAAGGCACCAACACGCTGGTAAAATTATACAACGTGATCTTTAACCCGGTTGCCGGTAAAGAAGGGTTGCTGAGCTATCAAAACTCAATGCCGATAGGCCAGGAGGGAACGTTTTTAGCCATTACAACAAAGAATGGAAAGTTTTACGCAGAAATGAGGGATGTAACCATTGGTTCTCCCGACCCAGGTAAAAACTATGTGGCTTATACTTTCAACTTCACAGAAGTTTCTGAAGCGCAACTGTTAAGCCTTATCAATCAAATGAACACTAAATAAGACATCTGTTTCTCCCTATCCTTCAATACAGCTAACCACATGAATGCCAGCGGCCGGAAGCAATTCCGGCCGTTTTTGCAATATTGTTGAATTAATAATCACGTTTATTGCAACATCGTTTTAATAATACTTAGCCGCATAGTATAACCCTTGTCAACTAAAAAATACCTTTGCTGTTAGAATAACAAAGAAATGAACCAACAGGAAAAAATACATTGGAATGTGGAAGGCATGGATTGTGCCACCTGCGCCCTTACTGTTAATAGCTACCTCAAAAAACAGGGCGGGCAGGATGTGAAGGTAAATTTTGCCACCGGCGACGTCAGCTTTATTTTGCACGATAATAGCGCATTGCAAAAAATGGTTGACGGTGTTACACGCATGGGGTATAAGGTAGTGCCAGGCAATGGAGTACCCGGCCATGTGCATAGCAACTCCACGGCCACAGGGGCAGGCTTTTTAAAAACCACGATGCAAAAGTTTTGGTTTTGCCTGCCGTTTACCGCGCTGCTGATGCTGCACATGATCCCGGCTTTGCATGATAGCTGGCTGATGCAACCCTGGGTGCAGTTAGCCATATGCCTGCCGGTATATGTGGTTGGTATGCTGCATTTTGGCGCAAGCGCCATCCGCAGCATTCGAAATGGTATGCCTAATATGGATGTGCTCATCAGCATTGGCGCATCTGCAGCATTTGTTTACAGCCTGTACGGCACGTTCACGCAACAGCCTGATTATATTTTTTATGAAACAGCCGCAGCGGTCATCACGCTTGTATTTTTGGGTAATTATATTGAAGAGCTGGCTGTTAATTCTACTCAAAAACAATTAAAGAAACTAGTCAGATCGCAGGTAGTGATGGCTAACATGATCACCTACGATGCCAATCATGAAGAACATATTTTCCCTGTTGAAAATAAAGACCTGCGTACGGGAGATCTGATACTGATCAAAAGTGGGGAGCAGGTGCCTGCGGACTGTAAAATTTTGTGGGGCGATGTAAACGTGAGTGAAGCGATCATCACCGGCGAAAGTGTGCCGGTGGTTAAAGGCTCTAAAGAACAACTGATCGGCGGCAGCATGATTATAGACGGTACGGCAAAAGCGCAGGTAACCGCTGTAGGTAACGATACGGTGCTTTCAGGCATTATCAACATGGTAAAAGAAGCACAGGGCGAAAAACCACCGGTACAAAAAATGGCGGATAAGATCAGCGCCATATTCATTCCACTGGTTTTAGGTATTGCTTTGATGACGCTTATTGTAAACTGGGTTGTATTAAAAGATTTCACACCGGCATTGATGCGCTCGATCGCTGTGCTCGTTATTGCCTGCCCCTGCGCCATGGGCCTGGCAACGCCTGCAGCCATTGCCGTGGGTATGGGGCGTGCGGCCAGAAATGGTATTCTCTTTCGCAACGCCACCAGCCTTGAAAATTTTAAAGACATTGAGCAGGTGGTGTTTGATAAAACAGGCACTTTAACCACCGGTAACTTTTCCATAGCCGGTTACAGCATTCTTGATGATGATTTTTCTGATGAGGATTTCAAAAAGCTGGTGTATTCACTGGAGAAATATTCTAATCACCCGTTGGCAGTAAGCCTTGCCACCGCATGGAAAACCAAAAGTGAAACCCGCTGGAAAAAAATAGAAGAAATAAAAGGCAAAGGAATGAAAGCAACGGATAATGAGGGCAACGAATTTTGGGCAGGCTCATATGATATTGCCGCACATCTTACCACAGATCAAAACTTCAATATTTACGTTTTGAAAAATGATAAACTTGTTGGCGCCATTGATCTGACTGATGAACTACGCCCCGAAGCAAAAGAAGTGATCAATTATTTTCAAAGCAAAAACATAAAAACCATTTTACTAAGCGGTGACAGGCAGGCAAAGGCAGAACAAATTGCAAAACAATTAGGGATAGATGAAGTGATCGCTGAAAAAACGCCGGATCAAAAGATGCAGATTATTGCAGAAAAAACGGCAGCCGTGCCCACGGCTATGGTTGGTGATGGCATTAATGATGCGCCTGCTTTGGCAAAAGCAACGATCGGGATCAGCATGAGCGATGCATCACAAATTGCTATGCAAAGCGCGCATGTGGTGCTAACCAATCACGGGATTAAAAACCTGCCGATGGCGCTTGGCCTCGGAAAGCATACTTATAAGACAATTAAGGAAAATCTGTTCTGGGCTTTTTCTTATAACATTATTGCGATACCCGTGGCGGCATTGGGATTTTTAACGCCTATGTTTGGCGCGCTTGTTATGGCCTTTAGCGATGTGGTACTGGCTGCCAACAGCAGCAGGTTGCTGGTGAAAAAGGTGGTGTGAATCAGGATTTTTTTGAAATTGCTATAAATATTCAATGATGGATAAAATAACTAGAAAAAGAAAAATAACTAAGGGTCAGATAAGGGATAAAGAACGCACGAAACAAAATATTATTGATGCTGCTGGAAGGATTATTAAGGAGAAAGGTTTTAAAGGGATTACTTATACATCGGTGGCAAAAGAGGCCGGTGTTGACAGAAAACTACTCTATCAGTATTTTGAAAACCTGGAAGAACTAATAGCGATCTATCTAAAGCAACACGATTATTGGGATAAAATTGAAGCGGATAAACCTGAGGAAAGCATGGCAGAAATATCTCATGCCTTTATGAGTAATTTGCTTCAAAACCAGTTCCGTTATTTTGAAACATCTCCTCAAATGCAAAATATAGTACTGTACGAACTAATGGTATACAATAATACATTGCGCGAAATTGTAGATAAAAGAGAAGAGTGGGGTGAAAAGATCTTTAAGCTGTCAGACAAAACTTTTAAAGGAACAAACGTCAATTTCAGGGCAATAAGCGCCATACTTGTTTCAGCTATTTACTACCTTATATTACATAATAAAACAAATGGAAGCAAGACCTGTGGAATAAATATCAGCAAACCCGCCGGTAAAAAAGCAATTCTAAAAGGGATAGACCAAATTTTGGGATGGGCTTTTAAGGAACATGCTGATAAATAAGTTAAGAAAATATATTTCACAATTTGTGAAAATTCCGTTTCGTCATCTTATTTTTGAGATTATTATTTTACTAAAACTAAACGCCATGAGAAAAATTACAATCTTCTTCGCGATCATCGCGCTATTTCATTCATTTGCAAACGCACAAACGGAAGAATATCCCCCGCAAACAGAAAAGGTCAATCTTGGTATAGGAGCAGGGTTTGACTATGGTGGGGTTGGTATAAATATGCTTTTTTATCCCCAAAAAAATATTGGACTATTTGCGGGTGGTGGTTACGCGCTTGCAGGGGTTGGTTATAATATTGGTCTAAAAGGCAGGTTCTTTTTAAAAGATGATGCTGCTGTAACCCCTTTTGTTATGGGTATGTACGGGTATCACAGTGCGGTGAAAATTAAAGATAATTCCAATCTCAGTAAGCTATTTTACGGGCCTACCTTTGGTGCCGGTATAGATTGGAGAGTTGGAGAGTTGAGGAAAAATTACATTGCCATTGCCCTTACTGTGCCTTTAAGAAATGGAGAAGAAAAAGAGTATAAACAAATGCTTACAAATAATTACGGTGCGCAGTTTGAAAATGATTTCTTACCGGTTGGAATGTCTATAGGTTACAGGTTAAGACTTAAATAAATATTTAAATTAATTTATAATGAAAAGAATTCATACAATCTTAATGGTAATGTGTTTGCTGATAGTTTTAAATACATCAGCACAGGTTCAATGGGGTATTAGAGCGGGAGCGAATTTTTCAAATGTTCTTGCCAAAGATGAGCAAGGCAACAAGCAATCAACATCGTTGTTGACAGGCTTTCATGCAGGCATAACGGCAGACCTTAACATTACACGGGATTTTTATATACAACCCGGTTTATTATTTAGCACAAAAGGATATAAGTACAGTGAAGCCCAGGGAGGAATTAAAGCCATTGGCACCGAAATGCCTTATTACCTTGAAGTACCGGTTAATTTATTATTTAAACCACAATTAGGTACAGGTCGGGTTCTTGCCGGTGTGGGTCCGTATATTTCTTATGGCATTGGAGGCAGTTGGAAGATAGCGGCTACAGAAGGCTCATCCTCATTATCTCAAAAAGGAAAGCTCAACTTTAAAAACGACATTACAGGAGCATATTTAGACAGCACTAATGGCGGCGGAGCATTTGGTATTGCTGAAACTCAAACATATGGGAAGCCGCTTGATGCAGGTTTTTCGGCACTTTTAGGTTATGAGTTTGCTCAAAATTTTTACTTTCAGGCAAATGGCCAGTTAGGGCTTTTAAATATAACGCCAACCGTAAAAGGCATCAGTTCAGGATATGTGCAAAAAAACAGGCAGTTTGGAGTATCGGTTGGATATAAGTTTTAATATACATTCGTCTTACAAATCCTGTTTAAAATTTCAGGATACTATAACTCAATCCCAGCGTGAGTTGCAGCGGATTGACTAACACATCTTTTGGATTTTCAAATCCTTCCTGGTTTTCTCCTTTTTTATAAACTGAATTGAAGAAATATTGCACGCCTGCTTTTATTGCCATCGGTCTGCTAACCTTATAGCCTATAGTAAAATTTCCACCGTATAAAAATTTAGCGGGTTGAGGGTTAGGCAGCGTTAAAATACTAATGGTGTTATTATCATTTTCCGAAATGAACTGGTTATTGAATTTTTTATTATGGATTAGATAGCTCAAAACCGGACCTATACTCATACTTACATTTGAAAATGATTTTGATAAGTTCATGAATCTTGAACTCACATATAGAAACCGGGATTTTCCGTAATCTTTTTCCACCGTTCTTATATCGAAGTTTGTACTTCCCTCAGTAAGTATCATATTATAATCGTAACTGATTTTTTTCAGCCCCAGGGAAACGGATAAGGCCCAGTTTTCTGATATATGTCTGACCAATTCCCCATCAACATAATAACCGATTTTGTTTTTAGCTTCCATATCGGAAAGACTAGCGTTAACTATTGAAATACCAGTACCTGGCGAACCCAAATCGATACCTATAGGTCCGTTAAATGGATCTTTAGGCTGTGTCCGAACGGCTATAAAACTTTGTATATGATCTAAAAAACTTGTATTCCCTCCCGCGTTCACTTTCAGTTCCCAGTTTTGTGCGTTACAGATCATTGCAGTAAAAATCAATAAAGCAGTAGTAATAATTTTCTTCATAAATGGTTAAGTTGTTGCAAATTTAAGATCATTTACGTCTTCATAATCATAAAAATCAAAATGAAAGGCTGCTTATTTACCACTCTGTTATTGTTTAGTTTGTTTTTTGCCAATGCACAGGATACTTTGATCCTAAAACCAAAGAGAAAAAATTTACCTGATACGATTGTAGTGAAGCTACTGCGCATTGAATCGGAACATATTACTTCTTACCCTTTTGAAAAATTTCATTTTACGGCTAAGGACAGCATTGCGATCACTAATAAAAAGCCAATAGTGAGAAGGGGGGAAATAAAATTAGAAATGAAAGATTTGATCGCAATCAAATATGATGATAAACTAAAACACACGGTTTTTTTTAATGATCATCTGGCAAGGAGGCGAAAAAAACAGGAGTTCTACAATCAAAAGAAAAATATCGTTTCAGTTGGAGGCGGCGTTTTTAGTGGGCCTATTTCGCTCTCCATAGATAATTTTCATAATGATTTTACTTATGCGGATTATCATGAAACCCATTTCTCGTTAATACAATTGAGCTATGAAAAAATAATTGGTAATGGAAGTTTAGGATTAAGGGCAATTCCTCTGATGATTGGCATAAATGGTAAATTGTTTGGTGCCGGAGCAGGTTTCAGGTTTTATCCTTTAAAGCAACTTCAACCAAGCCTGTATCTTGGTACAGATTTTATTTTTAATAATAATACTGTTTCCCGTCGTGCCAATCCAGTTGATACTGCGAATATTTACATCCGTTCACTGACACAAAACCGGAACCAATTACTGATAAATCCTTTTCAAGCGGGATTGTTAATTAATACAAATAGTAATTACGTTTTTGATCTTGGTTTTTCAATAGGTCCCAACCTGGTTTTGGGTAGCCGGGAGGTGACAATTAATAATGAACCGTACAAAATAAGCCGCGCGCCTGCATTTGTACTAGCACGTCTTATGATCGGAAAAAAGTTCTAAATACCATCCAATTTAAACCATCCAAACCACTTCCCCAAAATCAAACCGCTCCTCCATCCCTGTTTCTGTTACCAGTTGCCCGTTTTCAGTTACCTGTTTAATTAAGGCATCAAACGCACGGTTATTTTTTTTAAGCCGCACTTTTTCACCGCGCTTATAAAGATGCTTATTATATGTATCCAACAAGCTATTGGTAACGGCTAAACCGGAACCTGTAACCTGTAAACCGTAACTGGTAACTTTTTCAAGAATCGCCTTGCTTAGTTCTTTTGCCAGTTCCACGCAGTCAAAATCCTTTCCCGTAATTTGTTTTAACGACACAGGGTTTGGCAGCGCCGGGTCAAATACAGTTTGGTTAATGTTCAAACCAATGCCAACAATGGCCCATCGCCATTCAACACCTGTAATAATGTTTTCTATCAATATGCCGCCTGCCTTTCTGTCTTGAAAATAAATATCATTCGGCCATTTAATAACAATATCGCTCCCGCTACAATCAGCAAAAAACTGCCTTGCCGCCACTGCCACCATAGCACTTAGTAAAAATTGCTGCCGCAATTGAAGCGGTTGCGGTTTCAGGATCAGGCTCATTTGCAAGTTTTCGCTGGGCGCTGATAGCCAGCTTTTGCCACGCTGGCCCTTGCCCTGCCACTGATGGTGGGTAAAAATGAGGGTGCCGTGTAGGTTGCATCCCTGTCTCTCCGTCAGGTTTTGGTCTTTTAAAAGCTGCCGGGCATAGTTATTGGTACTGTCTATTGAGGGCAGTTCAATAAAATTATCTTGGTTTATATGTGCCAATAATTGCTATTTTTGAACAAAGTAAATAAGTTTGGGTGTAAAGTAAAGAGATCAGTTTCTGCAGGAAACACCGGATGAATATCTGAAAACTTGCTTCCCCGTTATTTTTAAATATAAATTCTTCTATTTGGAACCACTGGAATCGCTAACGAAACGCAGTAACAAAAGCGTGGCAAAACTTACTAAAAATTCTAAAATTTTTAAAACCATTATTGCCGCCATTCAGGAAAAAAAAGGTGAAAATATTGTTTCTCTTGATCTGCGCAAGGTTACAGAGGCAGTCTCTGATTTTTTTATCATTTGCGAAGCTTCCAGCCAGCCGCAGGTGCGTGCAATAGCCCATCACATTGAAGATCAGGTAAGGGAATTATGCGGCGAACGCATTTTTCATAAAGAAGGAATGGAAAACCTGCAATGGGTATTGATTGATTATGTAAACGTGGTTGTACACGTGATGCTTCCCGAAAACCGCAAATTTTACGCGATTGAAGAAATGTGGAACGATGCAGTAAGGGTAGAGCATGATTAAGAATACCATTAAAGCCTGAATATTCTGGAAAAAACAACCGGACAAGTTCCTGCCTGTAAAATCATTACTTTTAATATAATTTCATTTTAATAATAAACAAACAAGGCACTTTTAGCCTTATATGTCCATAACATCCAGATATGTCGCAACAGAACTATAATAATCAGGAAAAGGGTGGAAAAAACCCGTTTTCATCCAATAACAATAAAAATCCTCAGCCGGGTGGGCCAAAAAAGACCCCAAGGTTTGGCGGGTACTGGGCATTTATTATCATATTGGCCATTATGCTGGGTTTCCAGTTTTTAAGTCCAATGGGTAATGGTGCAGCCGAAACCAACATGAACGACTTTTTACAGATGGTTAAAAAAGGCCATGTTGAAAGGTACGAGATCGTGAATAATGCCCGCGACGTAAAGGTTTGGATTAAAAAAGATAGTATAAAATACTATCCTGAACTTCAAAAGCCCGAAGCCCCCAAAACAGCTTTATCTTCTGGCAATACGCCTAATGTGGAATTTAAAATTACCAGCGGCGACAACTTTTTGGAGCAAATGACGGCATTTTACAATGCCAACCCACAGCTAAGGCCTACAGACACGCCTTATAAAGTTTCTGAAGTAAGCGATTTTTTTGGCCGTGCGCTGGGTATGATCTTGCCATTTCTTCTCATCATCGGCATATGGATACTGATGATGCGCAAAATGAGCGGTGGCGCGGGCGGACCGGGCGGGGCAGGCGGTATTTTCAATATTGGAAAATCAAAGGCCACCCTGTTTGATAAAGGTACTAAGGTAAATATTACGTTTGCCGATGTGGCCGGTCTTGATGAAGCTAAAGTGGAAGTGATGGAGATCGTAGATTTTCTGCGTAATCCTAAAAAATACACAGCCCTGGGGGGCAAAATACCTAAAGGCGCGTTGCTTGTAGGCCCTCCCGGAACGGGTAAAACGCTTTTGGCAAAAGCCGTTGCAGGCGAGGCACAGGTGCCTTTCTTCAGCCTCAGCGGGTCAGATTTTGTAGAAATGTTTGTGGGCGTTGGCGCCAGCCGCGTGCGCGACCTGTTTAAACAAGCCCGTGAAAAAGCACCCTGTATTATTTTTATTGATGAAATTGACGCCATTGGCCGTGCGCGTGGTAAAAATGCCATGATGAGTAATGATGAGCGCGAAAGTACATTGAACCAGATGCTGGTAGAAATGGACGGATTTGGTACCGACTCGGGAATTATTGTTTTAGCCGCTACCAACCGCCCGGATGTGCTTGACTCGGCTTTGCTGCGTCCCGGCAGGTTCGACAGGCAAATTTCCATTGATCAGCCTGATCTTGTTGGCCGCGAAGCGATCTTTAAAGTTCATTTAAAGGACATTAAAATATCTGAAACGCTTGATGTACATAAACTGGCAGAGCAAACGCCCGGTTTTGCCGGCGCCGATATTGCCAACGTATGTAACGAAGCGGCGTTGATCGCGGCACGCAAAAATAAAACCGCCGTGGATATGAAGGATTTTCAGGATGCGATTGACCGGGTGATCGGCGGTTTGGAAAAGAAGAACAAAATCATTTCTCCTGAAGAGAAAAAGATTATTGCCTACCATGAGGCAGGACATGCCGTGTGCGGCTGGTTTTTAGAGCATGCTTATCCACTTCTTAAAGTAACTATCGTTCCGCGAGGCACGGCAGCACTGGGCTATGCACAGTACACTCCTAAAGAGCAATATTTATACAATACTGATCAGCTGACTGACCAGATATGCATGACACTGGGTGGCCGCGCCAGCGAGGAGATATTTTTTGATAAGATTTCCACCGGCGCGCAAAATGACTTGCAGCAGGTTACCCGCATGGCGTATTCTATGGTTACCATTTACGGTATGAACCCCAAAATTGGTAATGTAAGTTTTTACGATCCGCATCAGGAAACAACATTTACAAAGCCTTACAGTGAAGAAACCTCCAAACTTATAGATGAAGAAGTAAGGGCGCTGATTGTTGATTGCTACGAAAAAACAAAACAGTTATTAACTGATAAGAAAGCAGAGGTAGAGAAACTTGCAGAAGCACTATTGGAAAAAGAAGTACTATTTAAGTCAGATGTGGAAGCGCTGATAGGAAGGAGAAGCCATGAGCCTCAAAATCACGAAGATGATCCTGCTAAGCCCACCAGCGAAATATCTGCAGGAGTGCCACCATACGACAGCGGCATCACCAATCATTCGTTGCCTTCCTAATGCTTCAAAATGGTTTCCAGAGCAAAAGATAATATCTTAAAAAAAATAAGGGAAGCGCTGGTTCAGCCTACTCCCATCCCCTTTCCTAAAAGTGAGGGTCAGTCTTCAGTTTTTGTTCCGCTTAACCAGGAAATTGAAATTGAATTTGCAGAGCGGTTTACTGCTTTGCAGGGCAAATTTGCATTTTGCATCAATGAAAAAGATTTTACCCGGCAGTTCAATGCCCTTATGACATCGCAAAACTGGGACAAAGTTTATTGTCTTGAAGATGATATAAGGAATTTATTAAGCGAAAGTGTTCCTGCCAACAGCAACGCCTGCGGCCTTGCCGGTTGCGATGTGGCTGTTACAAGTTGCGAATACCTTGTGGCTCGCACAGGCAGTATTGTACTAAGTGCTGCTGCACAAAGCGGTCGCAATACTAGCGTGTACGCGCCGGTGCATGTGTGCGTGGCTTATACCAGCCAACTGGTGTATGATATTAAAGATGCGCTGGAAGGCGTTAAAGAAAAGTATGGTGACAACCTGCCTTCTCTTATTACATTTGCTACCGGGCCCAGCCGCACGGCTGATATAGAAAAAACCCTTGTGGTGGGTATACACGGGCCTAAAGAGGTGTTCTTGTTTTTGATTGATAAGTGATGAAATAATGCTATTAAAAGATATTAAGCGCCTTCGTGTAAAACGAATTGGCGCTTTTTTAATGCACCAGACGTTAGCCTGAATAAGCGACTTTCACTTGATCTGCCTATTGGTATTTTTGCAATGTGAAGAAGCCTCACAAGATAAACACCTCCTCCTATTTCTATTCTTAACACTAAAAATAAAACACCATGAACACGCAAGTTTTCGAAAAACTGCCCTTCCCCAACCTTTCCCTTTTATTTACTTTTAAAAGTGCATGGGCAAGCGATGCTATTGACATTAATGCCC
>JAFAFV010000132.1 GCA_023423285.1 Bacteroidota bacterium | reverse complement strand
GCTTTAACGAGCAGTGTACCAATTACAGCGGTATTGTATTACTTACCAGCCACGACCATACGTTTATGCAAACGGTGGCTAACCGGGTAATTGAACTAACGCCTAAAGGTATTATTGACAAGCTGGCCACCTTTGATGAATACCTGGCAGATGATAGAGTAAAAACGTTGAGAGAGGAAATGTATCACTAACGATTTGTGAAAAAGGTAATAAAAGCTATATCGGCAACCGGTATAGCTTTTTGTTTATTTAAATCACATAGTTCCACCACTTTTGGTCGCTTTGGCCGCTGGCAATCACGTTTTCTATAAATGCCATACCTCTAACTCCGTCGTCCACGGTAGGGAAATCATAATCGGATGGGTTAACCACCACACCATTGAGCCTGGCGTTTAAAGCCCAGGCAAAATTTCTGTAAATATTAGCAAACGCCTCCAGGTACCCTTCGGGGTGGCCACCCGGTGTGCGGCAATTCTTTTTAGCCACTTCGTCAAGATACCCATTGCCTGCCCGGTATATTTGTGCAGGCTGATCGTACCATTTTACAAGCAGGGTATTGGGTTCCATCTGGTGCCATTCAATGCCGCCATGTTCTCCATATACTTTTATTTTCAAAGCGTTTTCTTCTCCGGCGGCAACCTGGGTGGCTATTAGAACGCCGCTCGCGCCTTTATCAAATTTTAAAAGAACGGCTCCATCATCGTCCAGCAGGCGCTCAGGCACCACAATGTTCACGTCAGCGCATAATTTGGTTATTTTTTGACCGGTTATATATTCCGCCAGGTTGGCGGCATGTGTACCAATATCGCCAATGGCTCCTGCTTTTCCGCTTTTTGTTGGGTCTGTACGCCAGGCTGCCTGAGCGTTTCCTTCACGTTCCGAAAGTTTGCTCAACCATCCCTGCGGATATTCTACAAAAACTTTTCTGATAGCGCCAAAAGTGCCATCGGCTATCATCTTACGTGCCTGTTTGATCATGGGATAGCCTGTATAAGTGTGAGTGAGGCATAGCATCAGGCCGGTTTCTTCTACTTTTTGCTTTAATAATTTGGCTTCTTCCAGGGAAAAGGTCATTGGTTTTTCAATCACCACATGAAAACCATGTTCCAGCGCCATCATTGCAGGTGCAAAGTGCGCAAAGTTGGGTGTTACAATTGTTATAAAATGAATGCGTTGATCTGCCGGTAACTCACTTTCTTTCCTGATCATTTCTTCATAATTCGTGTAAATGCGGTCTTCGGGCAAAAACAGCATTTTTCCAGATTCGATGGCTGTATCGGGGTCAATGCTGAGTGCGCCGCAGCAAAGTTCCATAAGGCCATCCATATTAAGAGCAATGCGGTGCACCGCGCCAATAAAAGCGTCTTTACCACCACCTATCATGCCCATTCTTAACTTGGTTGTACTCATATTTGTTTTTGGTAAATGTAAATCAATAAGCTGATAATGTTTTCAACCAATCAACGCCAGCACGTCGGCAATCGAAGGGTAGGCCATACGGGAAAAACGCGGCAGATCTTCTTTTGGTACCCATTGTATGTCTTCGATATCCTCTTCTGATTGTGCTGCGAGATTTTCATCGCTGCTGGCCGCCATCAGGTACCAATGACTTTCTTTAAGCATATGATGCGTACCCATATCGTAACTATGCCATGTAATGGTAAGCAATTTTTTTAGCTGAATGGTTTTCAGGCCGGTTTCTTCTTTCACTTCCCGCACGGCGCAGGCTTCCAGTGTTTCACCCTCATCCAGTTTTCCTTTGGGCAGGTCCCAAAACCCGCGTCTGAAAATCATTAAAACTTCTCCTTTTTCATTTTGAACCAATCCGCCACCGGCGGGCACAACCGTAAATTTTTTTAGAAACGCTTTTTTTAACTGTTCCAGGTTGGTATGTAAAAATATGCCGGTTTTTATTTCAGGCATTTGCATTTCGTGCAGCATGGTTTTTACACTATGGGCATCCAGTTCATCAATAAAAATATGATCCGGCTGGTGGATCAGCAAATTGATAGGTTCATCCAATGCATCACACAGGTATAACGGCTTATTATTAATGTAGATTTTAATGTGCATGAGGCAGAATATGAGTTTAATGAGTTTAAATTGTGCCCAAGTTGCTATTTTCGCAGTTAAAGTTAAACTGCAATTATGAACGATGCAAAAGTAGTGGCTGAAAAATTATTACAGGTAAACGCGATAAAACTAAGTCCGCAACAACCTTTTACATGGGCCAGCGGCTGGAAAAGCCCGATCTATTGTGATAACCGGAGCGTGCTATCTTACCCCTTTGTGCGGGATTTTATTAAAAGTGAGATGTGTAATATTCTTTTTTCAGCCTTTACTGAGGCTGATATACTTGCTGCTGTGGCCACTGCTGGCATTCCCTGGGGTGCCATGGCTGCAGACCAGTTAAAAATGCCTTTCATTTATGTGAGGCCAAAGCCTAAAGAACACGGTTTAGGCAACCAAATTGAGGGCCGTTTTGAAACGGGTCAAAAGGTTGTTGTAATTGAAGATTTGGTAAGTACCGGAAAAAGTAGCCTGCAGGCGGTGGATGCATTGATGGCTGCCGGACTGGAGGTAATCGGAATGGTTTCTATTTTTACCTATGATTTTAAAGTGGCCACCGAAGCTTTTGCCGTCCGCAAGTTGAAATATTTGCCCTTAACCAGTTTTCCTGTGCTGCTGGAACTTGCGAAAGAAAGTGGCCTTATTCAACCTGACGATGAAAGTGATTTATTAAAATGGCGTGAAGATCCGGCAGCCTGGGGCAGGGAAGGGGCTGTTCAATAACAATTATTGTAACGCTCTCAATAAGTCCTGCGAAGATTTTTTTCCCTGGTATTTCAGAGGAACATTTCTAAGGAAAGACCCTTTGCTCAAGCTTGCATTGCCTTCTACCCGGATGTTAAACGAGTCGCTGAATAAAAACGTCAGCGAATTTTGAATCACTTCTTTTAGATTCACCGATAACCTGACCGGTACAGAGAATTTGCTTTTAGCCGGAATTCTAACATCTTTGTTCAGTAGGAAATTACCAACGTGCATATCCTGTATCCATGCCTTTCCCTGTGCACTCTTCAAAGTAGCTCCTATATTGTTGGGATTGTTAAAAGTCAGTTCCATTTCTATCGTGCTTTCATTCATGCCAATTTTTCCGACTCGTACATTTTCCACTCCCTGAAAACTGATCTCTTTATACTTCATACAAGAGGGTAGGAGGGAAATGACAAATACCATGAACATTACAATTTTCATTCTAAAATTTATTTACTGCAATATAATTGTAATATCAGGCTGAGTAAAATCGGCTTTGTTAAAACAGTGCTATTTTCTAAAAGTAGTGAAAAAGCTATACTAATTTAGTTAGTATAGAGAAGTAGATCCAACCTTTTATATTCGCTAATTAAATTAGTTTATATAAAAATTATATAATCCTCGTAATGAATTTTTTATATTGGTTAAGCAAATTTCTGTTTAATCAGAATATGATCAGTATTTACTGTAACAGATTGTTTGAAATTTTTGCATAAGTTTAATTATTATATGTATGTAATATACTCTGTGACAAATGGTTAAAGTATATTACATTAATTATAATTTTATGTATTACTATGTTAAGAATTCTTTGCAATTATTTTTTGACAATTTTAAAGAAAATCGTAATAATTTGGTTAAGACGTAAACTCCAAACAAAATTCTATCTAAACCAAAAGTTTAGATAGGAAAAAAACGAAAAAGAATTTTGCACTAAGGTTTAATAAAAATGATCAGCAAAAAGAAGAAAATATGAAATGACTTATTGGCAGGGGCGTACAAAGATATATTGCAGACAGTTTTGATTATTCAATCCGGATTTTGATTTCTGCTTTTTTGCTTTTACGATAATTTTTCCATTTTGGTCCTTTTTTAATAGCAGTAATGGCTTTCTCTGCAATAGCCAGATCGGGTGTTTTAACAACGGTAAAATCGGTTGGTTCTCCATCTTCCACATAAAACCTAATGTGCAGTAACTTGTTGGCGTGCGTTTCATTAACACCCAATTCCTCACTGAGTTCCTTATAGAAATGTGCCCAGCCGCCGTCAGGAAATGGATATTCGGTTTGCTCCAGCTTTTCTACTTTCAGTTGGCTGTAATTGCCTAGTTCGGCTTTTTTCTTTTTTGTACCGTATCCTACCACAACTACCTCATTCAGGCCAGCCTGCCCGGGTTGCAATGCGATACCTGCAGTTCTGCCGGCAAACAGTGTAGCGTTTTCATTTTCGTAGCCCGTTGCTATTATATGAATATTAAGGCTATCAACAGGTTCCGGAACATTTAAGTGAAAACTTCCATTAGCATTGGTAACGGTAGCAAGGCTGCCTGAAATGACCGACACGCCACGCAGAGGATTTCCGGTATTATCAGTAATTTTTCCGCTGAAGGCAGGTTTAGCTTCATCAGAAGTCCTGGCGACCGATGCAGTTGTTGCCACACGTATTCTTTCGGTTTGTTCCTGAACCGGACTGCTCATTATAGTGGAACCTGTTATAGGAGATTGTTTTTGCTTATTAAATCCCACCACCAGTTCATCACCCAATGTGGTTGGTGGCGCGTGAAGTTCTGTAATAGAAGCAGCAGCAGAAGCCTTTTCCTGCGTAGCAGCCGCGCCTTGCACCATTGCAGCATTTGGTTGGTTGGGTTTTGCAGTAAAAGGTGGGGAAGGTGTATTTGCCAGGACTGGTACATCAACTATCGGTTTATGCGCGTTTGTATCGGGTACAATCGTATTGTTATTATCTGCCGCCACACGGTCCACGGTATCTGCGCGCGCGATTTCGGTATCAGCCTTGGCTATTGTTTCTGCCTGCTGGTCACCTGAATGCATCAATAGCCAGGCGCTAAAACCCAAAATACCCATGATACCTGCTGCCGCTGCCCATCGCCACCAGTTATATTTCACGGTTGCCATAGGGATTACAACGGCCTCGCCTTTTTCCTGTTTGTTTAAAAGCGCTGCAATTTCGTTCAGGTGACGGGCAGTGGCGGCCCTATTAGCATTACTGTAACCGTCAATAGCATCTGCCAGTAAAGGATCTGTTAGCGCTGCTTTTTCCAGCTCGTGCATTTCCTGAGGCGTCATGCTACCGTTCAGGTATCTTTCAATATCCTGCAGGGTGTAATATATATGCTCAGCCGCCATTCTTTTCCATACAAATTTTAAGGTTTCTGCGCGCATTTTGTATCAGGCTTCTCACTTTGTTCCATTCCATACCAGTTTCTGTGGCTATTTCGTTATAGCATTTATTTTGATAATAAAAAAGCTGAATGGTTCTTTTTTGATCGCCCGATAATATTTCCATACACTTTTCAAGCCTTTTAAAAGTTTCTTCTTTATTAAGTACACTATCAAGATGCTCAAAATCGTCCGATTGCATATGGGCGCTTTCTAACGGAACGGTGATCTGCTTTTTGGCCGAACGTAACTGCATCAGGCAATAATTCTTTGCCACCACGTAAACCCAGCTTTTAAAATGGACCACTTCCTGTCCCGGCAATTTGCGCAGCAACTCCTGGTAAATATTCA
Source organism: Bacteroidota bacterium (assembly GCA_023423285.1). Classification (GTDB taxonomy): domain Bacteria; phylum Bacteroidota; class Bacteroidia; order Chitinophagales; family Chitinophagaceae; genus Niabella. The sequence continues at coordinate 19,649 of JAFAFV010000132.1, read as the reverse complement.
TTACCGCGTCTTTGGCTTCATCAGCATTTTCAAGATATTTCAGGCAGGTACCGTACAGCAAATCGCTGTATCTGAGATAAAGAGTTGCAAGCGCCTGCTGGTCACCGGTTGTTTTAAAATTTTCCAGTAATCTTTCATCCGGCGTATCGGCAGTGGACTCTATTTTAAAAAGCTTAGCCAAAAAATTATAGCAATACGATAAATTCAGTTCCTTTTACAAAATAAGCATTAAATTTTATTGATGTTCATAAGGATATTAAAATAGAGTTATCCAAAGTGTTGTTTTATATGCGCGCATTCTTGAATAAGTCGGCGGAGCCTGTAGCATGGTTGGTTTTACTATCCGGCCATGCTATTTAAACTGCTGTGTATCAAATGATAACTAAAAAGCCAAATTATTTTAAAACTTTTATTACCACTTTTTGGCACGGTATTTACATATATGCTGAAAATTTAGATAAACCATTAAATCTTTTTTTAACCATTAAAATTTTTAATTATGATTCGTAAAAAAGTAATTATCGGGGCTTTAGCTCTTTTTGTAACGGCAGGAGCCGTTCACGCTCAAACTAATTTTGGGATTAAAGGCGGTTATAATTCTGCAAAGTTAACAACTGACGAAAGCGGTACCACCTCAAAGTCAATTTCTTCTTTTAATGCTGGTTTAGTAGCTGACATCGGAATAACTGAAATGTTCAGTGTTAGAACAGGTCTTGATGTTCAGGGTAAAGGTGGCAAATTAATGAATAACTCATTTGGTACTTACACCGAAAATCCAGTTTACTTAGAATTACCTGTTACGTTTACTGTCAATTTTCCTTTAGGAGCATCTACTAAATTATATGCAGGAGCAGGGCCATTTGTAGGAGTGGGCGTGGCTGGTAAAGCTAAATTGCTTGATACCCCTGCAGGCGTAGCTGATTATGACAGAAATATAGAATGGGGAAGTGATGACAATTCAGATAGAAGAAGGGTAGATGCTGGTCTGAATGTAGCTGGTGGTTTACAGTTTAACAACAGATTTGGAATCCATACGCAGTATGGAATAGGGCTGGTAAATACTATCCCAGGACAGAATGCCGACAGTCGTAAAAACAATACACGTACTTTTGGAGTGAGTGGTATTATTTATTTCTAACAAATTATTATCCTTTTGAAAATTTGCAAAAGCGTTTCCTCACCGGAGCGCTTTTTGTTTTATCAGCCCACAGGTGTTTACTTTGCAGTTATGAACAGATCTCAATGGATCGCGCTAACTTCAGCAATTGTTTTAGTGATAGCATGTTTTATGCCCTGGGTTTATATTGCCCCGGCCAATCTAATTATTTCAGGTGTAGATACAGAAGGCACGCGTTTTGGTATACCTGCCTATCTCCATTTTATATTAGCCGCAGTTATCATCCTGTTCACTTTCATCAAAAAAATCTGGGCAAAGCGGTTTAACCTAATGTTTGCCGCGCTGAACCTGGCATGGGCCATTAAAAACTATATTATTATGAGCCGCTGCGAGGCAGGCGAATGCCCTGTAAAACAAACAGGGATTTATTTGGTTTTGATTGCTGCTTTAACGTTGCTGATCACCACTTTTTTTCCCAACATGAAAATATCTGTAGTTGAAGAAAATGAAGTTACTGATGCCGACTAAAAAATGCCCGTTATCAGCCAGGTAGCAATGGCAGCGGCAGCCCCTGTAAATATTGATTTAAACAAGCCAAAAAGGGGATTTTGTAAAGACATTTTAGCTTTGACAAAACCAGCAAAGCCCAATACAACCAAAGGAAGGGTAAGAAACCCCAAATTATCGTTTGACATAAGATAACCATTCAATAAAACAATCAGCAATCCCGTTATGTAGCCCCACCAGATTATGAACCCGTAACTTACGGGCTCAAAACTTTGAGTAGCATTGTTGCCTTCATTCCACTCTGCTTCCCATTGCCGCTGTTCCAGTATAGTGTCTTCGGCCATTTGTTTTTGAATGATTTCGCTAATACCCAGCGTATCATAAATTTTTAACAGCTTGCTGTCGCCATTTTTCCTAGTCTCAGCGTATCTGGTATAATAAGCGCCAATGCCCATGATAAGGGATAACACCAGGCCGATGATGCCGGTAATAAACAGCGGAAATGCCTTGGTGTCTGCGCTTCGCGCTATGAAACTGTAAATGGCCAGTGGTACAATAATGCCATCAATAAGGCCTACTAAGAATACCGCTAGGTTTTTATAAAATTTATTTTTCAAGTACGTGTAATGAGTGATTAATGATTCCGATACAATCTGCTAATTGTTCTTTTGTAATACACAGCGGTGGTGCAAAACGAATTTTATCTCCATGCGTAGGCTTGGCCAGCAAACCTCTCTCTTTCATTTCAAGGCAAAGGTTCCATACAGCTTGCGGGTCATTACTATGCACTTCAATTGCGTTGAGCAAACCCTTACCACGAACCAGTTTGATATGGCTGCTGTTTAAGTTATCAATTGCACTGCGAAAGAATGCGCCTAATTGCGCAGCATTTTCAGCCATGTTTTCATCCTGCAATACCTGCAAAGATGCAATGGCTGTAACCGCCCCCAATGGGTTACCGCCAAACGTTGACCCATGCTGCCCGGGCTTGATACACAGCATCACTTCATCATCTGTCAGTACAGCGCTCACCGGCATCATGCCTCCACTTAATGCTTTGCCTAATAAAACAATATCGGGCCTTACGTGTTCATGATCGCAGCAAAGCATTTTACCCGTACGGCACAAACCGGTTTGAATTTCATCAGCAATAAACAGAACGTTTTTTTCTTTACAAAGTTTTTTAGCTTCAGCCAAGTAACCGTCATCCGGAACCAGCACACCCGCTTCACCCTGCACAGGTTCTACCAAAAATCCGGCAATATTTTTATGAGCCAGGGCTTCTTTCAACGCGCTGATGTTATTATAAGGAATGCTCAGGAAGCCGCCCATGTATGGACCGAAGTTTTCCTTTGCACTAGTATCACTGCTGAATGAAATGACTGCAGAGGTGCGACCGTGAAAGTTATGATCGCAAACAATAATCACCGCTTCATTTTCGGCAATGCCTTTTACTTCATAAGCCCATTTTCGGCACAGCTTAATGCCGGTTTCAACCGCTTCAACGCCGGTATTCATAGGCAATACCTTATCATAACCAAACAACGTGGTTATGTATTGTTCAAATTCGCCAAGCCTGTTGTTATAGAATGCACGACTGGTAAGCGTTAGCTGCTGTGCCTGTTGCACAAAAGCTTCCACAATTTTAGGGTGGCAATGCCCCTGGTTAACGGCAGAATAACCACTGATAAAATCATAATATTGTTTTCCTTCCACATCCCATAAATGTACGCCGCGGCCTTTGGTAAGTACTACGGGCAGCGGATGATAGTTGTGTGCGCCATATTGTTGTTCGAGCTGTATAAAATAGTCAGAGTTCATATTCCGTATTTAAATAATTGTTGCAGAAACTGATTAAGCGTGTTGGTAGCGTCACTGGTTTCAGTGATTTAGCAAATCAAGATATTGCTGCAATAATGCTGATATGATTGTATAACTGCAGATAGCAGCAAGATAGGAATAATTTGATTACGCAGACTTTAATAACCTTCCCTTAGCATCAATGATTTTATAAAGTAATGCTCAGGAAAATTCAATGCGGGATTTGCATCAGCAGCAAACAATCCGTAAACCGTACTGCCTGAACCGCTCATCAGGGCAAAAGCGGCGCCTGCTTCATACAGTTTATTTTTTATAGATGCTATTTCTGCATTAGCTTTAAACACGGGCAATTCAAAATCATTGGTGATCTTATCTTTCCATTCCTCAATAGGTGTAGAAAGGCTATGCTGTAAGGATACTTTTGCAGGGACGGGAGTTATTTGCTGAAATGCCCAGGGTGTGGATATATGAATGCCGGGATTAACAACTACAATTTTGTAAGCAGCGAGGTTTAGCCCAATAGTTTGCATTTGCTCACCGCGCCCGATGGCAAAGCAGGGCTGGTTGGAGATAAAGAACGGGCAATCGCTGCCAAGTTGAAGAGCATATTTGATAAGCTGATCTGTTGATAAGTTGAGCTGGAATTTTTTATTGAGAGCTGTTAAGGCAAAAGCGCCATTAGCGCTGCCTGCACCCAGGCCTGCACCAGGCGGTATATTTTTAAGCAGGTAAAAATGAACGGGTGGCAGCGCGGGAAAATCTTTTTTAAGGAGTTGATACGCTTTTAATACAATATTGTTTTGTGGGTTACCAGGAATGAGAATACCTTTCAAAGTGAGAGCGGTTTCATTTGCATCAATCAGCTCCAGTACATCAAATAAAGGCAACGGATAAAAAACTGTTTCAATATTATGGTAGCCATCATTGCGTTTGCTAACGATATGAAGGCCGATATTGATTTTACAATTAGAGAAAACGATCAATGATGCGTTGGTTTGTTGTTACGATAAGATAAAGTTGCGCATTACTTGTTTTTTTTCCTGCTGTTGATCTCATCCCTGATGGCGATAGCTTTCATATAATCTTCGGTTTCCAAAACTTCGTTCAATAATTTCTTCAGTTCTTCGATGGAGAGGTTTTTAAGATCATCATTAGTGCTGGTTTTTTCTAAGGGCGAAGAAGTTTCCGTTTGCCCGGCAGGAGCAGGTTCGCCTTTATCGTCCATAACAATGCCCGCGCTATCAATAATTTTTTCGTAAGTATAAATGGGGCAGCCAAATCTTACCGCCAATGCAATGGCGTCTGAAGTGCGGCTGTCAACCTCAATGGTTTCATGCTCGGTAGAGCAAATCAATTTACTGAAGAAAATACCTTCCTGCAGGTCTGAAATAATGATCTCATGCAAATCTATGGAAAAAGCTACCATGAAGTTTTTCATCAGGTCGTGTGTTAGCGGGCGGCTGGGATTCATCTTTTCAAGCGCCACGGCAATGGCTTGTGCCTCAAAACCGCCAATAACAATGGGCAGGCGGCGCAAGCCATTTACTTCGCCTAAAACAACGGCGTAAGAATGGGTTTGTGTAATACTGTGAGAAAGGGCTACTATTTCCAGTTCAATCTTTTTCATATTCACGATAAAACCTTTAATGGGGCAAATATAAAGTATTTTTTGCGCCCGGGTTTTATCTGTAAGGCTGATTATTAGCTTTCAATTAACTCAGGAAGACTGTGTAAAATAGTTTAATTTTTGATGAAGCATTATTCTTCAGTTGAAGGGAGTACACAGCCAGGATGAGCGATCCTGATAACGATCAGGCTGCTACCGGTAACCAAAAATCAACCTTTTATTTTTTTGATCTCTTGTGTTAGTTTAGGGATCACTTCAAACAAATCGCCCACCACGCCGTAGTCGGCTGCTTTGAAAAATGGGGCTTCCGGGTCTTTATTTACAACCACGATGGTCTTACTGCGGTTGACGCCGGCAAGGTGCTGAATGGCGCCTGAAATGCCACATGCAATGTACAGGTTGGGTGCAATGGCGCCTCCGGTTTGTCCTACGTGTTCCTGGTGCGGACGCCAATGGGCATCAGCAACGGGGCGGCTGCATGCCAAGGCGGCATTTAAGACTTTGGCTAGGTCTTCCAATATGCCCCAGTTTTCGGGGCCTTTAAGCCCGCGGCCACCACTTACCACAATTTCGGCTTCGGCAAGAGGCACTTCGCCGCTTTCTTTTTTTATTTCTTTTACTATTACTTTAGGTGGCTCTACCGTAGCGTCAAAAGGGACTACTTCTGCGCTGCCCACACTGGCTTCTATAGCGAAAGCATTGGGGTTAACGGAAATGATTTTGACAGCACTTGTAATTTTTACGTGTGCAAAAGCCTTACCTGAAAAAACACTTTTCTTTACCACAAAGCCATCAGTAGTTTCGGGCAACGCCACGGCGCCGCTTACAAGCCCAGCTTTAAGCCTAACCGAAAGCCGCGGAGCCATTGCTTTTCCGTCGGTATTATTTGAGAAGATGATCACGCTGGCATTAATCTTTTCTGCTACCTGTGCAATTACACTGGCGAATAACTGCGCGTCAAAATGCTTCAGATGATCATGGGTTACCTGGTGAATTTGCTGCACGCCATATTTGCCTAAGGATGAAAGATCTTCAGTAGTATTAGAAAGTATTACTCCATGCGCCTGCATACCCAATTGGCTGGCCAGTTTGCTGCCATAAGTAAGGGCTTCTAATGAAGATCTTTTTACGCTGCCATCGGTGGCGATATCTATAAAAGTCAGGATCATATCAAAAGTTAAATAAAGAAGTTTAAAAATATTTGTATGTCGGCTTTTTGTTAAATCACTTTGGCTTCTTCTTTCAGCAATCTCACCAGTTCTGACATGTTATCTGCATCAACCAGCTTTACGCCTGTTTTTGCCGGCGATAAGCTATAACTGATAATTTCTGTTAAAGCGTCTGTGGCTACGGGCTCCACAACTCTTAAAGGTTTGGTGCGCGCTGCCATAATGCCGCGCATGTTGGGAATGCGTTGTTCAGCCATGCCTTTGTTGCAACTTACTACCACTGGCAATGCCACTTCACATACTTCTTCACCGCCTTCAATTTCGCGCGTAATAGTGGCAGTGGCACCGTTTAGTTCAAATTTTGTGGCAAGTGATACAAAAGGCAGGTTTAGCATTTCTGCTACCATGCCGCCAATGGAACTGCCGTTATAATCAATGGTTTCCTTGCCCAGAAAAATAAGGTCATAATTCCCTTCTTTTGCTACAGTTGCAATTTGCGTGGCAATGCCAAAACTGTCGGCGTTTTCTGTATTCACTCGAATGCCTTCGTCGCCACCTAAGGCAAAGGCCTTTCGAAGAATGGCATCACTGTCACTACCACCTACGTTAATGAGATGTATGGTGGTAGATGCATCAGCTTCTTTCAACTCAATGGCTCTGATGAGGGCGTAATACTCATCGTTAGGATTGATGATCCATTGAACACCGCTGGTGTCAAATTTCGTGTTGTTATCAGTGAAAGCTATTTTTGCCGTTGTATCCGGCGTTTTACTTATACAAACTAAGATCTTCATATCGGCTTTTTATTTTGTTGAAGTAGTTGCAAAAGCAACCCAATCAAAGATAGAAGAATAAGGTTTATTATATAATTGTGTTCAATCAAGTTTTTAGAAGTATGAATAACTGAATAAAGTACTCAATATATGGATCGCATAGAAAAGATAAAGGAATTTTTAAAAGATAGCCCCGCTGATAGTTTTTTAAAGCATGCACTGGCGCTTGAATATGTAAAAGCAGGAAATGATGCAAAAGCTGAAAAACTTTTTGCGGAGATACTGCAAGAACATCAAGATTATGTGGGAAGTTATTATCATTTAGGAAAATTATTAGAGCGTAATGGCAATGAACTACAGGCTGTGGAAGTTTATGCAAAAGGCATGCAGGTGGCACAGGCCGCTGGCGATCAGCACGCGTTGAACGAGCTAAGGGCAGCCTGGGAAGATTTGACATACTAAAAATTAAATTACTGCAGGGTATATGCTATGAGTTTATTACAGGCATTTATATCATACTATCAAAACAAAAATCTTTTTACAAAAAAAGACAGGTTGCTGATTGCCGTGAGCGGGGGAGTGGATTCAGTAGTGCTTTGCCGGCTTTGTGAATTAGGCGGGTTTGATTTTGCTATCGCTCACTGCAACTTTCAGTTGCGGGGTGCTGACAGCGACAGAGATGAGGCATTTGTAAAAGCATTTGCAAGCACCTTAAACGTTTCGTTTTACAGTATAAAATTTGATACAAAAGTATACGCTGAAAGCAACATTCTGAGCACGCAGGTAGCCGCGCGCGAATTGCGTTACAAGTGGTTTGAAGAAATACGCTCGGCATATAACTACGATTATATATTAACGGCCCATCATGCAGATGATAATATTGAAACAGTACTGATGGCTTTTTTTCGGGGTACAGGTATTAAAGGACTGGCTGGTATTAAAGAAAAAAATGGAAAACTGAGAAGGCCTTTACTGTTTGCCCGCAGGGCCCAACTGGAACATTTCCTGATTGATGAAAAACTTTCTTTTGTTCAGGATGATAGTAACCTGCACGATGATTATACACGCAACTATTTTCGCAATACGATATTGCCGATGATTGTAAAAGTTTATCCTGAAACAGAAGAAAATATATTAAATAATATTGAGCGAATGAAAGAAACCGCGTTATTGTTTCAGGATGCGGTTGCCCAAAAGCTAAAAAAACTGATTGCGCAGAAAGGGAATGAATCGTATCTGCCTGTTTTGCTTTTGCAACAACAAGCCTCACTAAAAACATTAATGCATGAAATTGTAAAGGATTTTGGTTTTACATCTGCCCAACTCACCGATATTTTGCAGCTGATGCATAGCCACAGTGGTAAATATGTTTTATCCCCCACACACCGAATTCTTCGCAACCGACGACACTTGATTATTTCTCCGTTACAGGAATTGCAAAACTCAACCGTTGTGATAGAACAACCGGGCTTTTATTCTTTTTCAAACGGAACGATTGCTATTAAAGAAAAAAGGGCTGTAAAAAATTTTTTTATAGACGATCCTTACAGAGCATTGATTGATGCCAAGGATATTGTGTACCCGCTTCTTTTAAGGCGGTGGAAAACAGGAGATTATTTTTACCCGCTGGGTATGCGAAAAAAGAAAAAAGTATCCCGGTTTTTAATTGATCAGAAACTTTCTCTTACTGAAAAAGAAAAAACCTGGGTAGTAGAAATGAATAAAAAGATCATATGGATTGTAGGTCATCGAATTGATGACCGTTTCAAGCTTACAGAAACAACCTCGAAAATTTTACAAATAGATTTTGTTGCAACTGAATAAACCTTGTACATTAATCATGATTATCACCGCCCAGGCTGTAATAATTGTTCTCTTCATCTTCTTCACCAATCGCCTCATTTTCATCATCTAATTCAGCGCCGGGTACATCCAGTTCAGCGCCAATAGGTTCATCTTGCGTTCCACTAACAACGCCTTCTTCTTCTGTTAGTAAGTCGCCATTTTCATCCATGGCTACACGCTCTTCCTGGTTGTAAATATCTTCTTCAGCTGAATATACAAGTTCTTCGGGTAAACGGGTTTCGTCTGTTTTGTTTGCGTTTTTATCTTCAATCATGTTGTGTTTTTTATAGACAATTGCAAAATCAATGCCTAAATCACAACTGAATAAAACATTTTACTATATCTAAATTCTGAAAGTGGGATGCATGAGATCGTAAAAAATACCTTCAAATAGTTCCGGGCGCAACGCCGTAATCAAGGCTACGGTAAAGGCCAGGCCAAATAAACTGCCCCAAAGGTGTGCGTCATGATTGATGTTATCGCCGCCACGCTTTGCCATGTAAATACAATACCAGATGTACAGCACGGCAAAAACAATGGCGGGCATAGGAATAAAAAACAGGTATAAAGTGCCCCAGGGATTAAAAAGAACGCTGGCAAAAACAACTGCCGATACCGCACCCGAAGCGCCAAGCGCTCTGTAGCCGTAATTTTCTTTGTGTTTGATATAGCTGGGCATGCTGGCTATAATTAGGGCCAGAAAATATAACAGGATATAAGCAACCTTTCCACCCAACCCGTATGCCTGAAAGAGCATTTCGATCACACGGCCAAAAAAATAAAAGGTAAACATGTTAAAGATCAGGTGCATCCAATCGGCATGTAGAAAGCCCGATGTAATAAAGCGGTAATGCTGATTGTTTTTTGCCTGTTGAAAGGGCCAGAAGATGTATTTATTCACAAAATCGGGATTTGAAAAACCGATCATTGAAACGATAACATTGATTGCAATTATGATTAGCGTAACAGGATATTCCATCGAAAACATACTAAAAGATTTCCGCCAAAACTAAGGGATTTGAACGAGGTTGTTTAATTAAATGCAGCTTATTCTTAAGAGTGATGATACTTCTCATTGCGCAAAATTGTACAGGCCCTGTACACCTGTTCGGCCAGTATAAGTCTTACCAGTTGATGCGGAAATACCAGTTTGGAAAGGCTCCATTGCATATCGGCGCGCTGCAGCACCGTTGCATCTGATCCGTAAGCGCCGCCAATTAAGAACACCAGTTTTCGCGTGCCGTTATTGGCCTGTAGTTGTAAAAAATCGCTTAGTTCTTCAGACGTGATTTGCCGGCCGCGTTCTTCAAGAACAACAAGAAAATCATCTTTTTGAATTTTGCTTAAAACTATCATGGCCTCTTTCTTTTTCAACTCTGCCGGATGAAAATTAGCTGCATCCTTTGGTGACGGGAGGATTTCCCATTCTGTTTTGAAATAATTATTAATGCGTCTGGTAAAATCTTCTACGCCCGTTTTCACATAAGTTTCATGTGCCTTGCCTACTGCACGAAAAAATATCTTCATGTAAAATTTTGATACAAATGTAAGATATGCACAGATGCTTGAATAAAAGAGGACAGAACACACTAATGATTGAGCAGGTATATCTGCATCAGTGGCAGGGTTTTTGACCTCGAAGTACCAATAACTATTTAATATGTCAACAGAAAATCTCTCCAACCAGGAAGCACTGAAAAAGTTAAAAGAACTTACCGAAAGTGCACGAACCTGCATGTTTTGTACAACGCTTCATCAGCTTCCCATTGCCTCAAGGCCAATGAGCCTTCAGGAGTGTGATGCAGAAGGAAACCTGTGGTTCATTAGCAGTTCTAACAGTAATAAAAATTTTGAGATAGGCGAAGATAATCGCGTTCAGCTTTTTTTTATGAATAACAACAACGCTGAATATCTTTCTATTCTGGGCGAAGCGTTTATTTATAAAGACAAGGCCACTATTGAAGATAAATGGAGCCAATTTGCAAGCGCCTGGTTTGAGGAGGGAAAGGATGATCCATTGGTATCCATCATCCGCGTAGCGCCGGTTGATGTGTATTATTGGGATACAAAAGCCGGTAAACTGGTTAGCATGCTTACGTTTGCTAAAGCCATAATAACGGGTCATAAAACCGATAATTCTGACGGTGTGGAAGGTAAACTCCATGTTTAAATTATTATGATAGAATTCAGAGATGCTGGTATTTATTGCGTACCGGCTGATTTGTATATTGACCCGTGGCAACCCGTTGCAAATGCAGTTATAACGCATGCCCACAGCGATCATGCAAGGCCGGGTATGCGCAATTATTTGTGCCATCAGTTATCAGAAAACATCCTACGATGGCGGTTGGGCGCAGACATTAGCGTGCAAACATTGCCTTATGATGAACCTCTTCAAATCAACGGCGTCAATATCAGTTTGCATCCGGCAGGTCATATTTTAGGAAGTGCGCAAATAAGGCTTGAGTATAAAGGAGAAGTGTGGGTGATATCAGGCGATTATAAAATCAACAATGATGGTGTTTCCACGCAGTATGAACCCGTACATTGCCATCATTTTCTTACGGAAAGTACTTTTGGTTTGCCGGTTTATCGCTTTAAACCCTGTAACGAAGTTTATGACGAAATAAACAACTGGTGTGCAAAAAATACGGCAGAAGGATATAACAGTGTATTAATCGCTTACTCTCTGGGAAAATCTCAGAACATTATTAAACACTTGCACACACCGCCGGAAAAAATATTTTTACACGGCGCTGTTTATAACATTCACGAGGCTTACAGAAAACAGGGCATTCATTTTGAAGGGCGATGGCTAAGCAGGGAAATACCCAGGCAGGAATTGCAGGGAGCCGTTATTGTAGCGCCAAACAGTGTGGCAGGTACGCCGTGGCTCAGGCGGTTGCAACCTTACCGGCTGGCAGTTTGCAGTGGCTGGATGGCTTTGCGCGGAGCCAGAAGACGATCTGGTGCCGATAAGGGCTTTGTGCTAAGCGATCACTGCGATTTTGAGCAGTTGAACACGGCTGTAAAAGCTACAGGTGCAGAAAATATTTATGTAACGCACGGCTACCAGGCCGTTTACAGCAAATGGTTGCGCGAGCAGTATGGCTTAAATGCCGTTGAACTGAAAACCAGGTTTAGCAGCACAGAAGAAGAACCCGAGGAAGAAATTAAAGAGATCAACAGCAATGAATAAGTTTGTTCAGCTTTTTTTAGATATAGATGCTACCACCAAAACCAATCAAAAGGTGGAGACGCTGGTGAATTATTTTCAACTTGCTGATTCGAAAGACTTGTTGTGGGCCATTGCTTTGCTTATGGGCAACAGGCCGAAGCGCCCGGTAAAAACAACGCAGCTTCGGGAGTGGGCTGCTGAACTACGCCAACTGCCCCTTTGGTTATTGGAAGAATCTTATTTCATTGTTGGAGATTTGGCCGAAACTTTGTCGCTGATCGTTTACAATGATGACGCGGCAGATACTGATATTTCGCTTACACAGGTTGTTACAGATTTAAAAAAGTTGCTTACAGCTACTGATGAGGAAAAGAAAAATTACATCACCCATTTTTGGATGAACCATAACCAGTCGCAGAATTTTGTTTTTAATAAACTCATCACGGGCAATTTCAGGATGGGCGTAAGCCGGCAACTGGTAATAAAGGCGCTTGCTCAATTTTTAAATAAAGATGAAAAAGATACTGCCCACCAGTTGATGGGTAAATGGAATCCTGAAGAAGAAACCGTTGAAACATTATTCGGTTCACAACAGAAGGAACGGCATTACCTGCCATACCCGTTTTTTTTGGCTTACCCGCTGGAAGCCGCGCCTGATGAGGCTTTAGGTGATTTAAGTGAATGGTTTTTTGAAAAAAAATATGATGGCATTCGTGGGCAGATCATTGTGCGCAACAACCAGGTATTTGTTTGGAGCAGGGGAGAAGAATTGGTTACAGATAAATTCCCTGAGTTTGAAACATTATACCAACACTTGCCTGATGGTACTGTCATTGATGGAGAGATCATTCCCTGGAAAGATGACCACCCCCTGCCGTTTGCTATTATGCAGATCAGGATTGGACGCAAAAACCTGTCGAAAAAAATTTTAACTGAAGCGCCGCTTGTCATGATCTGTTATGACCTGATGGAATATGCCGGAGAAGATATTCGGGAAAAACCTTTGTGGGAAAGGCGAAACCTGCTAACTGCTCTCCTGCAAAAGGAATCTGTACAAAACATTTTGTTGCTTTCTCCGCTTGTAGAACTGCATAGTTGGGATGAAGTGGCCGAGTTCAGGGCTAATGCACGGGATGAGTTTTGCGAAGGACTCATGATCAAAAGAAAAAACAGCATTTACGAAACAGGCCGCAGGCGGGGCAACTGGTGGAAATGGAAGACCAATCCGATGACGATTGATGGCGTACTCATTTACGCGCAAAGCGGCAGCGGGCGCAGGGCTAATCTTTTTACTGATTATACTTTTGCCGTGTGGCATGAAGACAAACTGGTTCCTTTTACAAAAGCTTATAGTGGATTAACCGATAAAGAAATTTTACGCTTAGATAACTGGGTAAAACGAAATACAGTTGAAAAGTTTGGCCCTGTAAGAAGTGTGCAGCCCGTTCATGTTTTTGAAATTGCTTTTGAAGGAATTGCAAAAAGTACACGTCATAAAAGCGGTGTGGCACTAAGGTTTCCAAGAATATCCCGCTGGCGCGAAGACAAGCCTGCACAGGAAGCCAATACTTTGCAGGATTTGAATGGTCTTTTGGAAAGCTATCATAAAAACCCGCTTACCACTGATAGAAGTGGTGCTGATGGAGCCTTATCTTAGTGAAGGATCGTTAAAGGTATCTCCCTGGTTAACATCACCGGTGGTAAATCCTTTTTTAAACCAGTACACCCTTTGTGCCGATGTGCCATGTGTAAATGCATCGGGTACCACATAGCCCTGCGAGCGTTTTTGAAGCATATCATCGCCTATGGCATTCGCCGCGGCCAGTGCTTCTTCTATATCTCCTGGATCTAAAATATTCTTCATTTTTTGTGCATGATGCGCCCACACGCCGGCAAAAAAATCTGCCTGCAACTCCATTTTTACCGAGTAGCGATTGTACTCTTCCTCGCTTACGGTGCGGCGCAACCGGTTAAGTTGTTCCGCAGTACCATTAAGGGTTTGAATGTGGTGACCCACTTCGTGGGCAATAACATAAGCCATGGCAAACTCTATTTTGCCTTTATTGGTAAGCTTTTGTAGCTGCTCATAAAAAGAAAGGTCAATGTAAAGCTTTTGATCGGCCGGACAATAAAATGGGCCTGAGGCTGAACTTGCAGAGCCGCATGCAGATGCTACCTGGTCGCGGTAAAGTACCAGCACAGGCTCCTGGTAGCGGCTGCCCTGTTGCTGAAACAGTTTGTTCCAAACGTCTTCTGTATCGGCCAAAACCACCTTTACAAAGGAAGCCCGATCCTCATCAGCAGCCTGTTGTTGGGGAGAGATCGGTGTAGTTTGCCCACTTGGGTCAATACCTGGAATTTGCGAAGGATCTAGTTCTCCGCCGCCTAAAAATGTAACAAGCAGGTAAATAATAATGCCGGCAATACCGCCACCTGCTATTACCCTACCCCCGCTTGCGCCGCGGCGGTCTTCTACATTATCGCTTTCACGACGGTTTCTCCATTTCATGGTGTTGGGGTTGTTATTAGCAATATAATGCTTAAGTTATGAACCTTGCAAACAAAAATAATACCTGATTAATTAACTGATAGAAACGTAGTTGCTTACATCACTTGATGTGATGACTTTGCCGCTTAGAATCACGAGGCGTTCTACTACGTTGCGCAGTTCGCGTATGTTGCCCGTCCAATTGTATTCCTGTAAAAGCTTGATGGCTTCTTTGTCAATATCCTTTTTTGCAGTACCATAATCGGTGCAAATATCTTCCAGAAACTGATCTACAAGCAACGGAATGTCATCTCTTCTCTCGTTAAGAGATGGTACGTGAATGAGGATTACGCTCAGGCGGTGGTACAAGTCAAGCCTGAAGTTTTTATCTTCCACTTCTTGTAAAAGATCTTTATTGGTTGCAGCTACCACGCGCACATCCACGCTTATGTCTTTATCAGCGCCCACGCGAGTAATCTTTCCTTCCTGCAAGGCACGCAATACTTTGGCTTGTGCGCTCAGACTCATGTCGCCAATTTCATCTAAAAAGAGAGTGCCGCCATTTGCCTGCTCAAATTTTCCGATGCGCTGTTTTACGGCAGAAGTAAAAGAGCCTTTTTCATGACCGAATAATTCAGATTCGATTAGTTCTGTAGGAATAGCCGCGCAGTTCACCTCAACCAGCGGGCTGTTGCTGCGGTTGCTTTTTTCGTGTAACCAGCGGGCTACCAGCTCTTTACCCACGCCATTGGCCCCGGTAATTAGTACCCTGGCTTCAGTGGCTGCCACTTTATCAATCGTATCTTTTATTTTTTGAATGGGGCGTGAAGTACCCACAATTTCCTGCACTTTCGAAACCTTCCTGCGCAGTACTTTGGTTTCTGTTACCAAGCTGCCTTTGTCAAGCGCGTTACGAACCGTGATCAGCAGGCGATTCAGGTCTGGCGGCTTTGATATGAAATCGTAAGCGCCTATTTTTACCGCTTCAACGGCAGTTTCAATCGTTCCGTGGCCGGATATCATAACTACAGGTACATCAGGTCTTGTGTCAGTAGCTTTTTGCAAAAACTCCATGCCGTCTATTTTCGGCATTTTAATATCGCAGAGAACCAGGTCAAATTTTTTCTCGTTAAACATCTGAAGGCCTTCCTCGCCATCGGCTGCTTCATGAATGCTATATCCTTCGAATGATAAAATTTCTCCCAGCGTTTTACGGATCGCCACCTCATCATCTATTACTAAAATATCAGCGGTTGGCTCGGTAGTTTTACCTTTTGGCATACGAATTAATTTAATATTTTATACTCAGATATTCACGACAAAACTCAGACAATTGCCTGAGTTTTCAAAATAGTTGTGTTGGGACATGCCCTATTTTTTTAAATACATCACTTCTTTTACCAGATTTACTGTGCGCGGCACATCCGGCAACGCGGCAGCCACCAGGTTAGGCGCATAGTGCAGAGGCGCATCAGCAGCAGTAATGCGTCGGATAGGAGCATCCAGGTAATCGAACGCATCTTTTTGCACACGATATGATATTTCTGACGACACAGAGGCAAATGGCCATTGCTCTTCTACAATTACAAGTCTGTTGGTTTTTCTTACGCTGGCCAAAATGGTATCCATGTCCAGCGGGCGAATGGTCCTTAGATCAATTACTTCGGCATTGATGCCTTCTTTTTCCAGTTCTGCGGCAGCGCCCAGGGCCACTTTCATCATTTTATTAAATGAAATGATGGTAACATCGGTTCCTTCTTTTTTTACGTCGGCTTTACCCAGTTCGATATAATATTCTTCTTCAGGCACTTCCATTTTATCACCATACATCAGCTCGCTCTCCATAAACATCACGGGATCTTCTTCGTAGCGAATAGCTTGTTTTAAAAGGCCTTTGGCATCGTAGGGATTGCTGGGAGAAACTACTTTAATACCAGGAATGTTCGCATATAATGACTCAAAGGCGGTAGAATGCTGTGCGCCCAACTGGCCCGCAGATCCATTGCCTCCGCGAAAAACGATAGGGCAGGAAATCTGGCCTCCGCTCATGGCAAGCATTTTAGAGGCTGTATTTAAAATTTGATCTAAAGCCAGAACGGCAAAATTCCAGGTCATAAATTCTACAACCGGGCGCAGGCCGTTTTGCGCGGCGCCAACGCCAACTGCTGTAAAACCAAGCTCGGCAATAGGGGTATCCAGCACTCTTTTAGGCCCGAATTCTGCGAGCATACCCTGGCTTACTTTATAGGCGCCATTGTACTCTGCAACCTCTTCTCCCATTAAAAAAACCCTGTTATCCCTTCTCATTTCTTCACTCATTGCCTCTCGTAAGGCTTCCCTGAAAGCTATTGTTCTCGCCATAGTAAATTATAAATTTTAAAGAGTTGCAAATTTAGGTGAATTGCCCCGATCCATCAAACCTATCTTACTCTGATGTTTGCTATAGGTTAGCGCCAAAAGGCTCTTAACTTTGCCGCTATGCAACATTACCATATCATTATTATTGGCGGCGGACCTATAGGACTGGCTTGCGCCATTGAAGCGCAGAAAGCGGGATTCCAGTATCTGGTACTTGAAAAAGGCACATTAGTAAATTCCCTGTACAATTACCCGGTAAATATGACCTTTTTCTCCACGTCAGAAAGGCTTGAAATTGGTAATGTGCCATTCGTTTCAAACAATGCTAAGCCGTCGCGTAACGAATCTCTGGAATATTATCGCAGAGTGGCCCAAAATTTTGATATCAATATTCATTTGTTTGAAGAAGTAAAAACCATTTCAAAAGCCGGCGATCTTTTTGGCGTGGATACTGAAAAAGGAACCTACACAGCAGATCATGTTATTATTGCCACTGGCTTTTACGATATTCCCTATAAACTTGATGTGCCCGGAGAAGAGCTGCCCAAAGTGACGCATTACTATAAAAACCCGCATTTTTACGCTTTTCAGGACGTGATTGTGGTGGGTGCGATGAACTCGGCGGTGGATGCTGCATTGGAAACATGGCGCAAAGGTGCCAGAGTAACTATGGTGATTCGCGGGGCGGAAATTGGTTCAAGAGTAAAATACTGGGTAAAGCCGGATATTGAAAACCGCATTAAAGAAGGGTCTGTCAAAGCGTATTTTCATTCAACCATTAAAGAGATACGCGAAGCGGAAGTTGACGTGCTTACGCCGGACGGGATTGTAACATTAAAAAACGATTGGGTGATTGCTGCCACAGGGTACCAGCCTAATCTTGAATTTTTAGAACAGGTGGGTATTGAACTGAGCGATGATGAAGTGCGCTGCCCGATACTGAATTCTGAAACGCATGAAACCAATATTAGTGGCATTTATCTTGCAGGCGTTATTTGTGGCGGCATGAACACGCACAGGCTTTTTATTGAAAACTCGCGTGAGCACGCCGTAAAAATTATCAAAGCAATATCTCTTAACAAAAAAGATGTGCCTGCAAATGTAAATGAACAATAACTACAATCCCGACTTAATTAAACAAAAGCAATTACGAAAGCACAAAGCATTGGCAACCGGCCTTTTTTTGCTTATGATAGCTGTGTATATATTTTGCCCCTGGTATTTGCATAAATCAGGCTTTGTGTGGATTGGTTACGTACGCGCGTTTGCGGAAGCCGGAATGGTTGGGGCTCTGGCAGACTGGTTTGCGGTAACCGCACTGTTCCATCACCCGCTGGGCATACCCATACCACACACTAATCTGATTGAAACCCGTAAAAAAAGTATTGGTGATAACCTGGGTGGTTTCGTGGTGACAAACTTTTTAAATGCTGCTACCATCAGGCCGTATATGCAAAAGCTGGAACTGAGCAAATACGCTGCTAAGTGGCTAAGCAGCGATAAGAACATCGACATCCTGCTCAATGAGATTCTGTTTTTATTAAAGGGCATCATTCAAAATACCAATGATAAAGCAGTAACCCGTTTTGTAACGCATAAGTTGAAAAACCTACTGAATGACCTGAAGTTGAATGAGGCTTTGGCAGGCACTTTACAACTGATCATACAGCGAGGCGATCATGAAAAGATGGTAAACTATATTTTAAAAAATGTACGGGAATATGTGATCAACAATGAAGCGGCGGTGCGGCAGAAAGTAAAACAAGAAAGTTATTTTTTAGTACCCGGTTTTGTGGATAATATGATAGCGACCAAATTTACCAGGGGTCTGGCACGCTATATGGGAGAGATTGAAAATGACCCAGGCCATACCTTGCGTGCCGATATAAAAACCAGGCTTGAGCAATTTATTGAAACTATTAAAACCGATGCTAAATGGCAACAGGAATTACAGGGAATAAAAGACAGCCTGCTTGCCGGGGATAAAATCAATGAATACGCTTTAGCTGCGTGGAAATCTTTCCAGTTAGGCATATTAAATGATTTATCTGAAGAAAGATCAGCAGTAAAAAATTACCTTAAAAAATCGCTGAAGGGAATGGTGCAGAATTTGGAATATGATGAAGCGCTACGGAATAAAATAGACGGCTGGATCCGGTTTAACGCCTATAAATATATTTTAAGAAACACAGATAAGGCTGGTGAACTCATCAGCAATACCGTTGGTAACTGGAAGGGGAAAGAACTGAGCAATAAACTGGAACTGGAAGTGGGGAAAGACCTCCAATTCATCCGCATTAATGGTACACTTGTAGGCGGGCTTGTTGGATTACTGATTTATACTATTACGCGCTTTATAGAAAATAGTTAAACAATATCATGTATATAGAAATTACCTTTAAAAAATTAACTGCAAATACAAAAGACCTGTTGATTGCCTCTCTGCCCTGCGCAGAAGGTTTTGAAGAAGCGTCTAATACCGACCTTAAAGCCATTTTTTTAAAAGATACCTATAATGAAACGGAAGTTATTAGCATCGCTGAAACGCTAAATGTAGTTTTTGAAAAAGCTGAAATCAGGCAGCAAAACTGGAATAGTTTGTGGGAATCCAATTTCAGCCCTGTAGTGGTAGATGACTTGGTTGGTATACGTGCATCTTTTCATGCGCCTATTCAAAATGTGCAGCACGAAATTGTAATTACTCCGAAAATGAGCTTTGGGACCGGCCATCATGCCACCACTTTTTTGATGATACAGATGATGCAA
>JAFAFV010000127.1 GCA_023423285.1 Bacteroidota bacterium | reverse complement strand
CATTGGCGCCCATCGAAGAAACAAATACAAATTTTTCGCAACCGCGCTCAAGCGCCAGCCTGCAGGCATTTACAGGAATATCATGATCAATCTTCCAGTACAGCTTTTTATCGCCACGCACCTTTTTATTAGTGGTGCCAATACAGCTAAACACCACATCGCTGCCATCCAGCGCTAACTGCATGGATTCAAGGTCATCAAAATTCACCAATTTTACTTCCAGCCGGTCATTGGTAACGGGTACAGGTCTTCTTACCAGTATTCTTACATAATCATAATCGGGATCCTGCATTAATAAATTCAGCAATTGTGTGCCGATCATTCCCGTTGAACCGATGATGGTAGCTGTGCGCTCAGTCATAAAACTTTTTGATATTAAAATTGTAGAAAATTAAAAGGGCACAACAACTGTGCCCCTGCTTTTTGATATATCTATTTAGTTTATTTTAAACGGTATTTCCTTTGAATTCGCCTGCTGTTGAATTTTCTTTCCAGTTCTTCGTCAGACATACTTTCTGCCAAATCGGTAGGTACATTGATCAGTTCATTTCTGCTTTGACGCAATTCCTTTTTAAGGGTTTCGGTTTTTTGCACAATTAAAGGGTCTCTATCTCCAACAAGTCTGGTATCTGTAATAATGTATTCAAGGCGTTTGATGTTTGAGCGCAACGTTAATGCCTGGTTTTGCTCTGCGGTTTTATCAGGTGCCGCGGCTTGTTTTACAGGCACCAATGCAGCTCCCACGCTGGGTACCACTTTTGCTGCATCTTTCGACCCCTTGCTTTGCGAGGTTGCTAAAACAGTACTTGTTACACCGGAGGAAGCCGTTGTGATATCGAAAGCAGACCTGTACGTCCTGGTTTTTTTAATGATTTTATCTAACCCTAGAAAAGTGTACTTCAATTGTTTAATCCAGGTTTTTAAGGAGCTGTCCACCTCTGTGTAATCTCTTAAAGCTATATCGTGATTCAATGCATCTTTTACAATTACCCGTACCCTTGCCGTGTCTAAATAATTGAATTTGGTGGTGCCGATAAAAAACAGGTCGATGGTTTTTTCTTTCACCTTTTCAGTTTCACCAACAAAATCATAGGGTGGTATCCATTCAAATGTATCATCACAGGATTTTGGAAGCTTATAATTACTGATGGTTTGGCTGCTGGAAAACAAAATTTTATCTATGGGGAAATTGCCGTTATCGCACATTACAGTAAAGCTCAGTTTGTTACCCTCTTCAACTGTTACAGGACTTACCACGCTTGGTTTTATGCTTGGCAAAACCACATCAGTATTATACCAACTGATCGCAAATGTAGTATCCGTTTTATCTTCAGGGTCTGTAAGGCTTTGCACGCCAATTCGAACGGGATATTCGGTATCGTATTTTAATCTGCCCGACCTGAAAATATCTTTATTAGAACGAAAAATAAGAGTGCCATTGTCTTTATTGATCTGCAAACCGGGGGGCGCATTTTTCAAAAACCAGTAATAATTGTTTTGTGGTTTGTTGATCATGAGGCGGTAAGAAAGGCTGGAGTCTACATGCAGTGAAAAATAAGGGTTTAGGTTGATGATACGTAATGTTGTATCAACCCGCACAAACGGATCTGGCGTATCCTGGGGTAACGTATCTGTTACCTGGCCATAGGTGGTGTAGGTAAACAAAATAATTATGAATGATAAAATTTTTTTATGCATTACATTAATACTTAAAAGGTTGTACAAATCTACGTAATAGCTGTCTTACGTTCAAAAAAGTGATGATGTTTAATTTACAAACTTAACAAGTTTTTATTAAGGACGATGCCCCAATGAAAAAGGTTTACAAAAAAGCCCGGTGTGGAAACACCAGGCTCAAACCAAAACTAACTGCTTATGAGAAAAACTTAATTACTACTGTATTTCTATATCTTTTGACGCTGTTTTTGCTTTTTCCTTTTTATTTAATGTTACCTTTAGGATTCCGTTAACATATCTTGCTTCAATTGCATCAGTATCAATGGTATGGTCTAAGGTAAAAGTTCTTTTAAACGTGCGAAGCTGAAATTCACGCCGGATACTTTTGGAGTTTTCCGCAGTTTCTTCCGTTTTGCTTTCAGCCGAAATGCTTAAAATATTTTTATCCAAGTTAATGCTGAAATCAGTTTTTTCATATCCCGGTGCTACAACATCCAGCACATAGGCATTATCAGTTTCTGAAATATTTACAGGAGCATGTCCACGATAATTCGGTTGTTTTACTTCGGTTTTCAGCAATGACGGTACTTCAGTAAAGAAATCATCAAAAAGGCTTGTAAGAGTGCGTTCGAAAGGAATTCCATTAGATTTTACGTTTGTCATATTTAATCATTTAGTTGTTATAAAATGTTTATTAGTTTATAACAAACGTAGAACCAAAGGAATAATTATGACATTTTAACATTATTCCGCAGTATTAAAAGACAACTTGACAGTCCTCTTCCTAACTAACAACCAGTTTCTGAGCCAGCCAGCTTTCTTTGAGAGGGATGATCCATTTGTGTTCAAAATCTTTTTTGGTTGCTACAAGATTATTGAAATATAAGCTGTCGCCGAAAAGGAAATTATGCTCCAGCGCGTATTGCACCTGCTGGTAAGGCAGCAATTCAATACCATCGTTTACTACAAAGGCCAGTTGGTTTCTGTCAAAAAAATCAATCCGAAATTTTTCTCCCAGTTGTTTTATGAAACGAACAGAACTGTCTGTGCTGCAACCGCCAACATGTGTTTGTGTATCGTCAGCAATCAGCACCACAAAATAGCCAAAAATAATCAATCCCTGGCCTTTTACGGGTTCGCCGTGACTTTGCCAACTCTCTACAAATTTTTTCACCATTTCTTCAGCCACAAAGGCTTCGTCAAGGCGCAGCAGTCGGTTGGCCTGGTATACCCATACTTTTGAGTTAGGAGAGAAGTCTGGCTTTAAAAATTCTTTATAATCTAAATTCATGGGTTTTAATTAAGTATATTGAATAGTAAATAAATAGTTATGGTTGCTATGACTTGAATTGGAATTTGTAATTCTTAATTTGTAATTGTTATT
Organism: Bacteroidota bacterium; assembly: GCA_023423285.1. Classification (GTDB taxonomy): domain Bacteria; phylum Bacteroidota; class Bacteroidia; order Chitinophagales; family Chitinophagaceae; genus Niabella. The sequence continues at coordinate 16,305 of JAFAFV010000127.1, read as the reverse complement.
CCATTTCTCTTTCAATCAATTCAGCAATGTCCAGCACCTCCACATCTGTTTCTTTTTCAGCATTCTTCACGCCATCGGTTATCATTGTATTACAAAAAGGACATGCTGTGGCAACAATGCCGGCCCCGGTTTCGATGGCTTCGCGGCTGCGTTCAAAGTTCACGCGCGTATGTCCTATTTCTTCTTCTTTAAACATTTGCGCGCCTCCGGCTCCACAACAAAGCCCGGCGGCTTTGCACCGCTTCATTTCAACAAGTTCGGCCTTTAAAAGTTCTAAAACTTTTCGTGGAGCTTCATAAATATTATTAGCGCGCCCAAGGTAACAACTATCGTGATACGTAATTTTCTTTTCACTCCGAGTATTGTCTTGCTTCAGTTTTATTTTGCCTTCATCAATCAATTGCTGTAAAAACGTGGTATGATGCACCACCTGGTAATGGCCACCCAATTCCGGATATTCGTTTTTAAAAATATTAAAACAATGCGGACAAGCCGTTACTATTCTTTTGATACCATAACCATTCAAAACCTGAATGTTCTGATATGCCATCATTTGAAAAACAAATTCATTGCCCGCGCGGCGAGCCGGGTCACCAGTACACATTTCTTCTTTACCAAGTACGGCATAGCTGGTGCCGGTTTTTTCAAGTATTCGGGTAAAAGCCTTTGTAATCTTTTGTGCACGCTGATCAAAACTGCCTGCACATCCCACCCAAAACAGTACTTCCGGCGTTTGGCCTTTTGAAAATAATTCTGCAACGGTGGGCACGCTCATATTCAGTATTTTAAAAGTACCAACTAAGGTACGGAAAGGTTGAAACATTTTGGCAAGTAAAACAACATGCTGAATTATATTTGCCTGATTGAATGAAAAAAATTTTCAACAAAATAACTAACTGGGAGCAATGGCCATTTAGTGTTTTATACGCGCCCATTTTTCCGGCATGGCTGTGGTATTGCCTCAAAAGCCGCTCGTTGTGGTTCTTCACGGCTTCTAACCCCACCATTACTTTTGGCGGTATGGAAGGTGAGGGCAAAAAAGAAATGTACGATCAACTACCCCATGTGCTGATGCCGCTGACTGTTTACATTAATCAGATGGCAGATTTTGAAGACGTGCAAAGAAGGCTCAGGCTTTCTGGCCTGCAATATCCCTTTGTGGTGAAACCCGATGTGGGTATGAAGGGTATTCTTTTTCGTGTGATTGAAAACGAACATCAACTGAAAGAGTATCATGAGCGGATGCCGGTAGAATATATTGCACAGGAAAAAATATCTTACCCGGTAGAAGTGAGCGTGTTTTACTACCGTTATCCCTGGCGGCAAAAAGGCCGTGTTTCAGGATTTATTCAAAAAGAACTGCTGAGCGTAACCGGAGACGGCAGGCGCAATTTAAAAGAACTGGTAGCCACCCACCCGCGCGCGCGGCACCGGCTGGAAGAAATGGAGCACCGACACGGCGTTCGGTACACACGCGTCATACCCGATGGTGAAAGGTACTACCTGTCTTATGCAGGCAACCACAACCGCGGCGCACAATTCACCAATCTTCATAAAGAAATTGATAAAAATCTTTTGAATGTTTTTGACGAGATCAGCCAATACAGCAAAAGCTTTTTCTATGGCAGGTACGATGTCAAAACCACTTCGATTGATGATTTAAAAAAAGGTCAGAACTTTTCAATTCTGGAATTTAACGGTGCCGGCGCTGAACCTAACCATATTTACGATTGTGGCATGAGCCTGCGCGATGCTTACAAAACTATTTTGCAACACTGGCGTGCTTTATACAAGATAAGCCGGTACAATAATAAAAATGGCCATGATTACTGGCCCTTTAAAAAAGGGTGGAAATATTTAAAAGCAGCCCGTAAGCATTTTAAAATGCTCGAGTTGTTTGATTAAGGAGTTAAAAAGCTACATAAGCCATTACCTTCTCATAAGTATCATTGGATTGATCCACCAGTTCCTTCAAAATATCAGGGCTTGTAATATTGCCAGTTTCTTTCCGGTATTTCATGATTAAAAACGCCAGTTTGCTACTTATGTAAGGATGTGCATTTAATTCGTCATAAGAGGCAGTATTCAAATTTAGTTTGTTTACAACGGTAGCATCTATTATGAGATATTTTTTTATGTTCTGAAAAGTTTCTTCAGGCACTCCATACGTTTCGCCCACCTGCTCAATGCTGTAAAACCCGCCCAACTTGTTTCTATAATTTACAATTCTTGCGGCCAGCCTGCTGCCAATGCCATATAAAGATTGAAAGGCAGTGGTATCGGCAGTGTTGATATCAATCAGCGTAACCTTTCTTTTATATTCCTTTACAGGAGTTGATATATAAGTGCCCTGATCATTGGAATACAGTTTTTTTCCCGTTTCCACCGCTCTAATCACAATATAAGGCCTCAGCCGTTCAAACTCCTCCGGCCGCAGGCCATAAATTTTCTGCAGGTCATCGGCTCTACGAAATTTACCGCCTTTATTTCTATAATTGTTTAAAATTTGTACTGTTTTGTCGCGCAGCCCCAGTTCTTTAAATTCCTCAGTTGTGGCGGTGTTGGGGTCAAACGGAAAAAGCCGCGCTTTAGCCATTGCCTTATTATGAAAATTACGGGAATAACCAGTGCGGGAGTAAGTAACCCTGCTTTCTATAGGGTTTACCTCTTTTTCCGGTTCGTCTAAAAATTTTGCTGCAGAAGCCCATTCTGCGGGGTCTTTAGCAACATGGCTCTTTTTAGACTGCTGTTTATTTCTAAAAGGTAATACAGCCAGCGATAGTACTATAAGTACCAGGATGATAGCCGCTATACCTTCTTTTTTTGAAAAGCTTATGTAATTTTTTATACTTGCACCCATACAAAGGTAAATTTAGAACTACAAATTACATTTTTTATAACGACTTACTGTACGGGAAAATTCCCGTATTTTGATCTTTATTTTCCTTCCTAAAATTTAGGGCTACTATATATACTTATTGATAATGAAGACCTTATATAGAAAACGAAAAAAACTTTTAAAAAATTGGCAGAATTATTGTTGCATACTTTTTTCTTTATCACGTTTCCCCTAACTTTGCATTCCTTTATTTTGGCCAAATATATTTTGATTCTGCGAAACATGTTCAAGTAATTGAATTTCAATGGGTTTCTACCTTAATGGTGGTTTACCCCTAAACTTGTTTTGTGTATGATCAACTAAATTAAAACCGGTTTAAAAATTATGTCTTCTACAAGCGTAAAGTCAAGAGTAAACTTCGGGAAAATTAAGCATTTAGCTGAAACACCTGATCTGCTCGAAGTTCAAATCCAATCATTTAAAGAATTTTTTCAACTTGAAACCACTCCGGACAAAAGAAACATTGAAGGCCTGTTTCGTGTGTTTAAGGATAACTTCCCTATCACCGATACACGCAACATTTTCGTTCTGGAATTTTTAGATTATTTTATTGATCCACCCAGGTACAGCATTGAAGAATGTATGGAGCGCGGGCTGACCTATGCCGTACCCTTAAAAGCAAAGCTGCGCCTAAGTTGTAATGATGAAGAGCACGTAGACTTTCAAACCATCGTTCAGGATGTATTTTTAGGAAACATTCCATACATGACGCCACGCGGCACTTTTGTGATCAACGGCGCCGAGCGCGTGGTTGTTTCGCAACTACACCGTTCACCCGGCGTATTTTTCGGTCAGTCCATTCACCCTAACGGAACAAAAATTTACTCCGCTCGTGTTATTCCTTTCAAAGGCGCGTGGATGGAGTTTGCCACGGATATTAATAATGTAATGTATGCTTACATTGACAGGAAAAAGAAATTTCCTGTTACCACATTATTACGTTCTATCGGTTACGAAACAGATAAAGACATTCTTGAACTGTTTGGCATGGCTGATGAAGTGCTCGGAGACAGAAAAAAACTGGAAACCCATCTTGGTAAAAAACTGGCCGCCAGGGTTTTACGCACCTGGGTGGAAGATTTTGTTGATGAAGATACCGGCGAGGTTGTATCCATTGAACGTAATGAGATCGTAATGGAGCGCGACACAATCCTTGATGAGGAAGCCATTGACACGATCGTGGATATGGAAGTAAAAAGCGTCTTCATTCAAAGAGAAGATGTGGGTGGCGATTATGCTATTATATATAATACATTAAATAAAGACACGTCTAACAGCGAACTGGAAGCTGTTCAGTTCATCTACCGCCAGTTGCGCGGTGCCGATGCGCCAGATAATGAAACAGCGCGTGGTATTATTGATAAACTGTTCTTTAGCGACAAGCGCTACGATCTGGGCGAAGTTGGCCGATACAAGATCAATCGCAAGCTAAACCGCGAAACAGACCTGACACAAAAAACTTTAACCAAGGAAGATATAATCGAGATCATCAAATATCTTGTTCGCCTCACAAATGGTAAAGCAGAGATTGATGATATTGACCACCTGAGCAACCGCCGCGTACGCACTGTAGGCGAACAACTGTATGCCCAGTTTGGCGTGGGCCTTGCGCGTATGGCTCGTACCATTCGAGAAAGGATGAACGTTCGCGACAACGAAGTGTTTACACCTGTTGACCTAATCAACGCCAGAACACTTTCTTCCGTGATTAACTCATTTTTTGGTACTTCGCAGTTATCTCAGTTTCTTGATCAAACCAACCCGCTCTCTGAGATCACGCACAAACGCCGTATTTCAGCACTGGGGCCAGGCGGTTTAAGCCGTGAGCGCGCAGGCTTTGAAGTGCGCGACGTACACTATTCTCACTACGGAAGGCTATGTACCATTGAAACTCCAGAAGGACCAAACATCGGCCTGATCTCCACACTTTGTGTTCACGCCAAGATCAACGAGATGGGCTTTATTGAAACGCCCTACCGCAAAGTTGAGAACGGTAAAGTAAACATGAAAAAACTGGAGCTGCTAAGCGCTGAGGAAGAAGATGAGGCAAGAATTGCACAGGCCAATGCCCCGCTGAACGAAGACGGCAGCTTTGTAAATGATAGGGTGGCAAGCCGTGAAACCGGCGACTTTCCCATACTTGAAAAAGAAGAAGTAGAATATATGGATGTGGCGCCCAACCAAATTGTGGGTTTGAGCGCTTCATTGATTCCTTTTCTTGAGCACGATGATGCCAACCGTGCGCTGATGGGTTCAAACATGCAGCGCCAGGCGGTACCTTTGCTGCGTCCAGACTCTCCTATTGTAGGAACTGGTTTGGAAGGCAAAGCAGCGCGTGATGCAAGAATACAAATACACGCAGAAGGCAATGGTGTGGTAGAATTCGTGGATGCCAACGAAATTCACGTTCGCTACGACCGTGATGTGAATGACAAACTGGTAAGTTTTGAAGAGGACCTGAAAGTGTACAACCTTACCAAATTCATCAAAACCAACCAGGAAACCTGCATCAACCTTGTTCCTGCCGTTAAAAAAAGCCAAAAGGTAAAAGCCGGCGATTTCTTAACAGAAGGCTATGCCACCAAAAATGGTGAATTGGCACTCGGTAAAAATCTGAAAGTGGCCTTCATGCCATGGAAAGGTTACAACTTTGAGGATGCCATCGTGATCAGCGAAAGAGTGGTAAAAGAAGACATGTTTACTTCTATTCATATTTCAGAATATGAACTGGAAGTGCGCGATACGAAACTGGGCGAAGAAGAACTGACATCTGACATTCCCAACGTTTCGGAAGAAGCTACCAAAGACCTTGATGAAAACGGTATCATTCGCATTGGCGCTCAAATTAAAGAAGGCGATATTCTCATCGGTAAAATCACACCAAAAGGCGAAAGTGATCCTACCCCAGAAGAAAAATTACTGCGCGCCATCTTTGGTGATAAAGCAGGAGATGCAAAAGATGCTTCGCTGAAAGCGCCCAACGGTGTGGAAGGTGTTGTAATAGGAAAAAAATTATTCCAAAGAGCTAAAAAAGATAAGAACGCGAAAGTTCGTGAAAAAGCAGCTATTGAAAAGCTCGATAAAATTCATGAGAAAAACGAGCAGGATATATTAGCCGTTCTATTGGAAAAATTAGAGACTTTGCTGGAAAATCAAACTTCGGCCGGCGTAAAAAACAGTTTTGATGAAGTGGTGATAGGTAGAGGCGGTAAGTTTACTCCAAAAAACCTTTCCTCTCTAGATTTTGCCAACATCAACCCGCTGGGCTGGACAAATGATGAAAAGATCAACAGCCAGATAAACACGCTGTTACACAACTATAATATCAAGTTCAATGAAGAACTGGGCCGTTACAAGCGCGAAAAATTCAACATCAGCATTGGGGATGAACTGCCTGCAGGTGTATTGAAACTGGCTAAAGTGTACCTGGCCGTAAAACGTAAACTGAAAGTAGGTGATAAAATGGCCGGTCGCCACGGTAACAAAGGTATTGTGGCCAAAATAGTTCGCCATGAAGATATGCCGTTCCTTGAAGATGGCACACCTGTAGATATCGTATTGAACCCGCTGGGCGTACCAAGCCGTATGAACCTGGGGCAGATATACGAAACCGTACTTGGATGGGCCGGCCAGCAGCTGGGCCTGCGCTTTGCCACACCAATTTTCGACGGCGCCGAGCCTTACGAAATTGAGCAGTATTGCGATGAAGCGGGCATTCCTAAGTTTGGCCACACGTACCTGTACGATGGCGAAACTGGCGAACGTTTTCACCAAAAAGCCACTGTGGGCGTGATCTACATGATCAAACTGCACCACATGGTTGACGATAAAATGCACGCACGGAGCATTGGGCCATACAGCTTGATTACTCAGCAGCCCCTGGGTGGTAAAGCACAATTTGGTGGCCAGCGTTTTGGTGAGATGGAGGTTTGGGCATTGGAAGCTTACGGAGCATCCAACATTCTGCAGGAACTGTTAACAATCAAATCCGATGACATCCTGGGCCGTGCAAAAACCTATGAGAGCATTGTGAAAGGCGATAATGTTCCAAGAGCCGGCGTTCCTGAATCCTTCAATGTATTGATACATGAGTTGAGAGGGCTGGGCTTAGACCTTACGTTTGATTAGTAAAGATGCTGAAAGTTGAAGGCTTAAATGCCAGGGCTTTCCTTCTGCTTCATGCATAACGCATTAAGCACTCACAAAAAAGTAATTTGTAAATCTGAAAATCGTCAATCGAAATATGGCTACAAAAAAAGACAATCGTCCAAAAGCAGCATTTTCCAAAATCACTATCGGCCTCGCATCGCCTGATTCTATTTTAGAAAAAAGTTTTGGCGAAGTATTGAAACCCGAAACTATAAATTACCGCACTTACAAACCCGAGCGTGATGGTTTGTTTTGCGAAAGGATCTTCGGGCCTGTAAAAGACTATGAATGTGCCTGCGGTAAATACAAGCGCATCCGTTACAAAGGCATCGTGTGCGACCGATGCGGTGTGGAAGTAACTGAAAAGAAAGTACGCCGCGAAAGAATGGGCCACATCAAATTAGTGGTACCCGTAGTACACATATGGTACTTTAAATCTCTGCCCAATAAAATTGGTTACCTGTTGGGCATGAGCTCAAAAAAATTAGAAACTATTATTTATTACGAAAGGTATGTTGTTATTCAGGCCGGCGTTCGTGTAGACAAGGGCCAGAATTACGGAGATCTTCTGACAGAAGAAGAATACCTGGATATACTGGATGCTTTACCAAAAGACAACCAATACCTGCCAGATGACGATCCTAACAAATTCATTGCTAAGATGGGTGCTGAAGCGGTTCACGACCTTTTAGGAAGAATTGACCTGGACCAACTGTCATTCGATTTAAGAAACTCCGCGGCTACTGAAACTTCTCAGCAGCGCAAGGCAGATGCACTAAAGCGCCTCAGCGTTGTGGAAGCGTTTCGCGATGCCAATACCCGCATTGCCAACCGCCCAGAGTGGATGGTAATGCAATATATACCAGTTATTCCTCCGGAGCTGCGCCCGCTTGTTCCGTTAGACGGCGGCCGTTTTGCGTCATCTGACCTTAACGATCTTTACCGACGCGTAATCATCCGTAATAACCGCCTAAAAAGGCTGATGGAGATTAAAGCGCCGGAAGTAATCCTGCGCAACGAAAAGCGCATGTTACAGGAAGCGATAGATTCGCTGTTTGACAACAGTCGTAAATCGAATGCTGTAAAAGCAGAAGGTGGCCGCGCACTGAAATCGCTGAGCGATGTTCTTAAAGGCAAGCAGGGGCGTTTCCGCCAGAATTTGCTGGGTAAGCGTGTTGATTACTCTGGCCGATCAGTAATCGTTGTTGGCCCCGAGTTGAAACTGCACGAGTGCGGTTTGCCAAAAGATATGGCTGCCGAACTTTTCAAGCCGTTCATTATTCGTAAGCTGATTGAAAGAGGTATTGTAAAAACAGTAAAATCTGCCAGAAAACTGGTTGATAAAAAAGAAGCTGTTGTTTGGGATATTCTTGAAAATATTTTGAAAGGCCATCCTGTAATGCTGAACCGTGCTCCAACACTGCACCGTTTATCCATCCAGGCGTTCCAGCCTAAACTCATTGAAGGAAAAGCAATCCAACTGCACCCGCTGGTTACAGCCGCTTTTAACGCCGACTTTGACGGTGACCAAATGGCTGTACACGTGCCATTAAGCAACGCTGCCATATTGGAAGCGCAATTGCTCATGCTGGCTTCTCACAACATTCTGAATCCGCAAAACGGTACGCCCATTACCCTGCCTTCTCAGGACATGGTATTAGGATTGTATTACATCACCAAAGGAAAAAGAAACCAGGGCGATGATGTGGCAAGAGGCGAAGGCAAAGCATTTTACTCCGCAGAAGAAGTGATCATTGCTTACAACGAAAAGAAAGTTGACCTTCACGCCTGGATCAAAGTAAAAGTGAATGTGCGCAATGAAAATGGCGAACTTGAAAATAAATTAATAGAAACCACCGTGGGCCGCGTGATCTTTAACCAGCACGTACCTTCAGAAGTTGGTTTCGTAAACGCGTTGTTAACTAAAAAGAACCTGCGCGAAATTATCGGTGATATCATTGATATTACCAACGTACCTAAAACTGTAAAATTCCTTGACGATATTAAACAGTTAGGTTTCCGTACAGCCTTCCAGGGTGGTTTATCGTTTAGCATTAACGATTTGATCATTCCTGAAGTTAAAGAACAACTCCTTGAAAACGCTAAAGGCGAGGTAGATGAGGTGTGGGATAACTACAACATGGGGCTTATTACCAATAATGAGCGTTATAACCAGATTGTGGATATCTGGAGCCGTGTGGATACAAGGCTTACCGAAACCCTTATACGCGAGTTAAGCACGGATAAACAGGGCTTCAACTCTGTGTACATGATGCTGGATTCTGGCGCAAGGGGTTCTAAGCAACAGATCAAGCAGCTCGCAGGCATCAGGGGGTTGATGGCCAAACCAAGAAAATCAGGTTCTACCGGTTCTGAAATTATTGAGAACCCGATCCTTTCGAATTTTAAAGGCGGCCTGAACGTATTGGATTACTTTATCTCTACACACGGTGCCCGTAAAGGTCTGGCCGATACAGCTCTTAAAACAGCGGATGCCGGTTATCTGACCCGCCGTCTGGTAGACGTGGCGCAGGATGTAGTGATCACAGAATTTGATTGCGGTACTTTGCGCGGTATTACCATTTCTGCATTAAAAGATAATGAAGATATTATCGAACCGCTCAGCGACAGGATTGAAGGCCGTACTTCTTTGCACGATGTATTCGATCCGCAAACTGATGAGCTGGTGTTAAGCGCCGGTACAGAAATTTCTCCTGTTATAGCCAAGAAAATAGAAGATTCAGGTGTTGAATTCATCGAAATCCGTTCCGTACTTACCTGCGAAAGCAAGCGTGGCTGTTGTGTGAAGTGTTATGGTAAAAATCTGGCATCAGGCATTATGGCCCAAAAAGGCGATGCAGTAGGTATCATTGCAGCTCAATCAATCGGTGAGCCGGGTACACAGTTAACGCTTCGTACTTTCCACGTGGGTGGTGCTGCCGGTTCTGCTTCGGTAGAGTCTACACTGACTGCTAAATTTGATGGTACCATTCAGTTTGACGGAGTGCGCTCCGTAATAACAACCAATGCTGAAGGTGAAGATGCGCGTGTGGTAATTGGCCGTACAGGCGAAGTGCGTATCATTGATACAAAGGCAGACAGGCTGCTCATCACCAATAACGTACCCTATGGCTCTACGCTGCTTGTAAAAGACGGGCAGAAGGTAAGCAAAGGTGAAGCCATCTGCTCCTGGGATCCGTACAACAACGTAATTGTGGCAGAAACCGATGGTATGCTCAAGTTTGAAAACGTGATTGAAGGCATTACTTACCGCGAGGAAACAGATGAGCAAACCGGCCACCGCGAAAAAGTGGTAATTGAAACCAGGGATAAAACAAAAATCCCATCCATCATTGTAGAAGGCAAAGAAATCAAATCTTATAACTTACCAACCGGTTCGCACATTATTTTAGATGATGGCGACGATGTAAAAGCTGGTAAAGTGCTGGTGAAAATTCCACGTATACTTGGTAAGCTGAAGGATATTACCGGTGGTCTGCCACGTGTAACTGAACTGTTTGAAGCACGTAACCCAAGCAACCCTGCCGTGGTAAGTGAAATTGACGGCGTGGTAACTATGGGTGCTGTAAAGCGTGGCAACCGGGAAATTATTATTGAAGCAAAAGATGGTGTAACCAGAAAATACTTAGTACCGCTGACCAGGCAAATATTGGCACAGGACGGCGACTTTGTAAAAGCCGGAAGCCCTCTTTCAGACGGTCAGATATCTCCACAGGATATTCTTTCCATACAAGGGCCGTTTGCCGTGCAGCAATATGTTGTAAACGAAATTCAGGAAGTTTATCGCTTACAGGGTGTGCGTATCAACGATAAGCACATCGAAGTTATCGTTCGCCAAATGATGCGTAAGGTAAGCATTGTAGACCCGGGCGATACCCGCTTTTTGGAAGATGACCTGGTAGATAAATTTGAATTTGTAGATGAGAACGATTATGTGTACGAGAAAAAAGTCGTAACTGATCCGGGCGACTCTACAAAACTCAGGGCAGGCCAAATCATCAGCCTCAGAGATTTAAGGGAAGAGAACAGTGTGTTGCGCCGTGCAGATAAAAAAGCGGTTGAATTCCGCGACGCGCAGCCAGCTACATCGGCTCCTACCCTGCTGGGTATTACCAAAGCATCTCTGGGCGTACAAAGCTGGATCTCTGCCGCTTCGTTCCAGGAAACCACAAAAGTACTTTCGTCTGCAGCCATACACGGTAAAACAGATGATATGCTTGGGCTGAAAGAAAACGTGATCACGGGCCACCATATACCGGCCGGTACCGGTTTGCGCGAGTTTGAGAACATGATCGTAGGCAGCAAAGAAGAATACGAGCTTTTACAAACTGCCCGCGAAGCCATGAGCTTTGATGAGGAAGAATAATATGCCATTCCGATACCAATCGGAACACGAATCATATTTTAAGGAGCAAGAAATTGCTCCTTTTTTTATTTTCTTATACCCTAAATTTATATTTAAAATGACCATATGAAGAACGTTTTAAATTCTATACAAAGCATATTTATTTTATCATAGATTGATAAATATTATGGAGAATATAAAATCTGAAACTTTAAGAAGTATTATAAACGTTACTACTGTACTATTTTATATTCTATTCTCTGTCATAAAAAAATTTTTGGAAAGCGCTTCCTTAATGTGGATACCGGCAGTTTTGTTTTTTGCCAATGCTCTGCTGATTGGTGAGATGATTTATACATCAATAAAAAGTAAAAACAGCATTGAAAAGAAAGAATGGGTTTGGATACAACTCATTGTGAATTTAGGATTAGCAATTTTAAGTACCAGTTATTTGTTTTGACTAATTTGTTTTACGGCAGGCAACCATCTGACTTGAAAAAACGTTAACCCTTTCCTAAGAAAAACTGCCTAAACATTTTTATTTTCAACTCTTTAGTATATTGCAACTTCTTTTCTATATTTAGCTTTTAACAGCAATATACTATATGACAAATGGAATGAAGAATGCGCTAATAATAATAAATGCTTTACTGATTTTAGCAGTCGCATTTTTATTATACAATCACTTTAGCACTAACAAAAAACAAACTGATACAAGGTCGCTTGCCGGGAACAAAAAAGACTCTACAGCAACCAATCAAAGATTGGTATTTGCTTATATTGATACAGACTCCATCCAGGTAAAATATGAACTGGCAAAAGTGGTGCAGAATGAGATCAAAAGAAAAGAAACCGCCATTACTGCCGAAATGGAAAGAATGGAAAAAAACTATAAAAATAAAATTGCCGGTTACCAGCAGCAGCAGGCAAGCATGACGCCCGAACAAATGGAAGCCGCAGGAAGGGATGTGCAAAACCTGCAACAGCAGATCATGGAAAAAAGGCAGTCTCTTTCAGAAGACTTTAACAGCTTTGTGGCTTCAAAAAACATGAGCGTAATGAAAGAGATTAAAGACTTTTTAAAAAAATATAATGCTAACGGCAGATACTCTTTTATATTTTCTTACGAGCCAGGCTTGTTTTATTATAAAGACAGTTCTTTTGATATTACCGCCGATGTGCTGAAAGGCCTTAATGATGAGTACAGAGCGAAGAAGTAGATTTTAAGTTACTATGCTAACTGAAAAATGACATCTTGAAAAGTTTATAGGGTTACAGGGCCGCCTTTTGCATTTACACCCTGTTAGCTTTCAACTATCCAATCTCAACTTTTCAACCCACCTTCCACTAACATTCAATTCAAATTCTTATCTTGTTTCCCAAAATCAACAACTCAGTTATGGGAAATCAGACGCATTCCTTCAAACAATCGCTTAGTTTGTTTGATGGCACTATGATCGTTGCAGGGTCAATGATCGGCTCAGGAATTTTTATTGTAAGCGCAGATATGTCGAGGCACGTGGGCAGCGCCGGCTGGCTGATCGCATTGTGGGTGCTGACGGGCATTATGACCATTTTTGCAGCCATTACTTACGGAGAATTGTCTTCCATGTTTCCCAGGGCTGGTGGCCAGTATGTGTATTTAAAAGAAGCTTATAACCCGCTTACCGGCTTTTTATACGGCTGGAGTTTTTTCTCCGTTATTCAAACCGGAACCATTGCTGCCGTAGGCGTTGCCTTTAGCAAGTTTGCAGGCTATTTTATTCCAGCGCTAACCATTGATGATAAAAATCTTCTGTTTCAACTGGGATGGCTGAAAATATATCCCGCGCAATTGCTTTCCATCGCGTTGATCATCTTCCTTACTTATATCAATACAAGAGGCGTGAAAGAAGGAAAGCTTGTGCAAACCAGTTTTACAATCGTCAAACTGTTTTCAATATTCGGGCTCATCATTGCCGGTTTATTATTTGCTTTTAATGCAGACATCTGGAATGCCAATTGGGCCACTGGTTTCGACCTGAAATTTACCGAAGCCGTCAGAGACGAATCAGGAAGCCAGGTGGGCTGGTCGCTTTTCAAAGATTCTCCTGCCCTCATGTTTACCATCGGCCTCATCAGCTCGGCTCTTGTAGGGTCAATATTCAGCAGCGTGGCCTGGGAAAACGTAACCTTCATTGCCAGTGAAATTAAAAATCCGAAAAGAAACGTTGGGCTGAGCTTATTGCTTGGAACAGTCATCGTAACCATTGTTTATGTTTTAATAAACATCATGTACATAGCCGTGATGCCACTGGTACCCGAAGCATCAACGGCCGTTACCGCATACCCTACTGAGTTCAATCAATATCCCAACATTGCTTTTGCCCGTCAGGACCGCGTTGCTACTGCCTCGGCATTCAATATATTCGGCGATTATGGCGCAGCCATCATCGCCATCATGATCATGATCTCAACCTTTGGCTGCAATAATGGGTTGATACTTTCGGGAGCAAGGGTTTTTTATACCATGGCGCAGGATAAATTGTTTTTACCCAAAGCCGCCAATCTCAATAAAAACAGTGTACCGCAATGGGCCCTTTGGGCGCAGTGTATTTGGGCAAGCATTTTATGCCTCAGCGGCCAGTATGGAATATTGCTGGATTATGTGGTATTCATTACAGTGGTATTTTACATTCTTACCATTTACGGCGTATTTAAATTAAGAAAAGAAAGGCCTGATGCAGAACGGCCGTACAAAGCATTTGGTTACCCCATCATTCCCGCCATTTATATTCTTATTGCGCTGATCATGTGTGTGGGTTTGCTGTATGCAAAGCCGGTTACTTCGCTGGCAGGAATGGTAATTGCTTTACTGGGCATTCCGGTTTATTATTTTTACAAACGTAAAAACCAGGTATTACAAGACTGATATAATAACTGATAAAAATGATGATGATGAAAAATTTTTTATGGATGCTATGTATGGCGCTTTTCATTTCGTGCGGCAATAATGAAAATGCTAATAAGGATGATGCCGCAACCACCCAACCGGGCAGGGTTTTCACGGCGGTTCAGTTGAATGAAAGGATTATTGCTATGGAAAGCAGCCTGGAAGAACCTATGCTGAAGGCCGAAGCCGAAATAAAAGTAAGAGGCGACAAAGGTAATTTGGAGGGCGTGGTACAGTCAGCAAAAGCTATGGAAGATTCGATACAGGTACGCATTGATGAAGTAAAGAACCTTGCACCGGTGGGCGTTGGCGGCGAAGATTATAAAATCGTAGCCATCAGGTATTTTGAACACCTGAAAAGTATTTACACTGCTTACAAAGAAATTGCCGGGGCCACGAACGACAACACCCGGCAGCAAAAAGTGCAGCAAATGCAATCCATTATTAGTGCGCAACCAGCCATAATGGCCAACCTACAGCAGGCACAGCAAAAATACGCGGCAGATAATGGGTTTGTATATTAACCGCATTAAGGTTCGGTTTTTGCAGTAGTAAAAGAAACATGTTTCATGAAGCAATTAGTTGTTATAATCTTCTTCTTCATTGCTGTTGCCTGCAACAACACAAAAAAAGAAAGCCTTGATACAGCCATACAGGTCAGCGAAAAAATTGTAAATACCGAGCAGGTGCTAGCAAAACCACTTGCCCAGGCAGAGCAAAAGATTTTGGCAAACTTAGACAGCAGCAATTTTGACAGCGTGGGCGCTATAGCTGCAGATGCAGAAGTACTGATTGCTGATCAGATAAAAGAAATTGAAGCATTGCGTGTGAACGACTTTAAAGGTGGAGAAGCTTTCAAGTCTTCTGCTCTCAATTACTTTGAATATGTAAAAAGCATTTTTGCCAATTACAAACATATTGGCTATGCCGAAACTGAAGGAGCGCGGTTGTATGAAGTACGCCGCATGGACAGCCTAAGAAGCCAGCAACAGTCGGTTGTTACTGAAATGCAACTAGCACAAAAACAATTTGCTGATGATAATGGATTTAAAGTAGATTTTTAGCAGTATAAATAGATGCTAATGCTTATGAATACATTAACATATCGTTCCAATAATTTGGCAGAACTTTAACCAATAATTGAATTCATGAAAATTTCTGCTGCTTTTAGCCAATATTGGTCAGGTTTGGGCATTGGTTTGCTGCTTTTGTTGCTGGCATCCTGCACCAAAACAGATGCCGTAGGCGATACAGTTATTCGCAGCAATCTTTCGGAAAAAATTATTCTCGACACGGCTTATGGCCAAAATAGCCTGCAAAAACTAGACATTTACCTACCCGCCGGAAGAACGGAAGCCACCCAATTAATAGTATTGGTGCATGGTGATGCCTGGCATGGCGGTGACAAAAGCAACCTCAACAATTTTGTAAGGTTATTCAGAGCAAAATGGCCGGATGTTGCCATTGCCAACATCAACTATCGGGATGCAACAGGTGACAGCATTACTTACAATGAAATGATGGCTGATCTTGAAAGCGCAATTCACCTGCTGGCAGCCGGTAAAACAGCTTTTAATATTTCTGATAACATGGCACTGTGGGGTGTAAGCGCAGGCGCACACCTGGCTTTGCAATACACCTATACCAAAAACGATTCTGGCTATGTAAAATGTGTGGCAGACGTGTATGGCCCCGCAATTATTAACGACTGGGATTTGTATAATAAAATAGAGCCTGTAAAAGGTAAAGACCTGCTGCGTCATCTTTCCGGCACGCGGTGGAATGAAGATCTTTACAAACAGTTAAGCCCTATTGAACATGCTGCGGCAGCATCAAAACCCACGATCATTTTTCATGGCAACCTTGACGCGGTGGTGCCTGTGTACCAAAGCCAGCGACTGAAGAAAAAACTGGACGACGTACGCGTACCTAACGAGTATCATGAATACACCGATTTTC